>DATGQR010000404.1:0-2249 GCA_035304105.1 Thermomicrobiales bacterium
GGTTCTCGCGGGCGGCGGCTTCGACCTCGGCCATGCGGTGGGCGAAGTTGGGATCGATCGCGCCGCTGCCCAGCTCGCGGGTGATGTCCATCGAGGGATCGACACTGGATTGATCGCTCATGCCGAATGGATCGCTACCGAAATCGAGCAATGGTTCGGGCTGTCGCTCTGGGAAGGGCGCGAGTGTCTCGCTCGCGTCATCCTCCAGCAGACTATCGATGTCGAGGCCGTTGGGCGTACCGTCCTGGCGTTCCCAGGGCAGCACGCCGAACTCGAAGGGCGTGTCCTCGTTGATGTCCTCGAAATCTTCGATGTCGAAGGGCTCGAGGCCCGGGACATCCTCCATATCGACAGTGTTGGCCGCTTCCTCGGCCGGCTGCGCGGCGCCCTGCGCCGCGTCGCTTGCGGCCGGCTCCAGGGGCAATGTAGCGATCGAGTGCGGATCCATGGCCGCCGGCTGAACCGAGGTGACGAAGTCCATGTCCTCGTCGTCGAGCGTGAAGGGCTCGAGGCCCAGCTCGTCGATGTCGAGCAGCTCGTCGGCCGCGTCCGAGCCGCCCGGGGTGGCCGAGGCCAGCTCGGCGTCAATGTCGTCCCAGCCATCGGCCAGCGATGGGATCGCCGGAACGTCGCCGGACGCATCCGGCGTGGCCGGCGCGCCCTCGATGGCCGTACGGGTGGGATCGAAGGGCGCCAGACCCTCGTTGCCCAGCTCGCCGAGCAGGCGAGTGAAGCCGGTGCCGGACGGAATGTGCGTGATCTGCGGTTCCGGGGGCGCCGCCGGTTCCTGGGCGGGTTGGGGTGCGCTCTCGCGCATGGCTTCGATGGCGTCGTCGTCGAGGATCATCGTCGGGCGGTCATCCTCGGTTGCCGGCGCGTCATCTTCGACGTCGGGAAGTTCTGGGAAGTCGTCACTGCCGCTTCCGAAGGCGGTCGCGCCGCTGGCAAAGAAGCCGGGCGCGACCTTGGGCGGGCCGCCGCCGATCTGAACGGCGTCCGGGTCTTCGATGCGGATGTCGAAGTCGATCTCGGCATCTTCGAAGAAGCCCGGCGTTGTGGCCGGCGGTTCATCGGCCGCGCCGAACTCGTCGAGGCTCATCGGCTCGATGCCTTCGAGGTCTTCGAGCAGATTCTCGATGTCCTCGCCTTCCAGGGCGAGCTCGTCTTGCTCCGGGAAGGGCGCCAGCTCGCCGGACAGGTCGAGCAGCTGGGCTTCGAGGTCGGCGGCTTCCGCTGGCTCCGCGGCCTCGTCATCGCGGATCGCGGCCATGCCCTCGCTCAGGAGCTGGTCCTCGATCTGCTGGATCTCGTCGTCGTTGTCGTGGGTGATGAACGCTTCGGCCTGCTCGCCTTCGACGGCGGCCGGGTCGAGCATCTCGACCTCGACGGTGTCCGGCTCTTCGTTCTCCTCATATGTCTCGGGGACGAAGGAGGAGGTCGTCGGCTCGGCCGGCACGGGCGGGAGCTCGCCGGTGAATTCTTCCGGGCTGATCGGCTGCAGCTCGTCGAGTTCGGCCTGCTCGGTGTTTTCCGGCTGGAAGGTGAAGTCCGGCGCCGGGGCGAACTGCGGCCGCTCGCTGACGATGGCGTCGACACGCTCGACCACGGTGGGCTGCTCTTCCGGCGGGATCGTGAAGAAGCTCGCGTCGGCGCGCGGGTTGCGCGCGACCATGGCGGCGGTCTGGACGCCGTCGGGGTCGATGTGACGCAGGCGCTCGCGGTAGCGCTCGGCTTCGGCGGCGTCGCCGCGGCGGTGCTCGATATCGGCCAGGATGACCAGCGCCGGCATCAACTCGCTATGGTCCTTGAGAAACTCGCGCGCGATCTCGGCGGCGTCGGTGTCCTCGCCGAGCAGCCAGAGCACCTCGGCCAGGCCCATCCAGAGGTCGATGCGGTCGGGCAGGGCGATCAGCGCCGACTGGTACTCCTTGACCGCGCGGCGCAGGCGCCAGGCGTTGGCGTGGATGCGGGCGAGCGCGGCGTGGGTCAGGCGCAGGCGGCCGTCCGACCCGTAGCGCCGCTCGGCGATGCGGGTGATCGTGTCGCGGTAGCGCGCCTGCTCCGGAGAGAGCTCCCAGGCGACCTGGCAATAGGCGAGCGCGTGGTCGATGACGCCGCGGTCTTCGGCGATCAGGCCCAGCCCCAGATAAGCGTCGGCTTCGCGGGGGTCGTGGGCGAGCAGGCGCGCGAACCATGACTCGGCCTCGGCCGGCTGGCCCTGTTCCAGATAGGCCTGTCCAAGCAGGCGT
>DATGQR010000405.1:0-2312 GCA_035304105.1 Thermomicrobiales bacterium
AGGGTGTTGGCGCTCGACGACTCGCGCCGCACGCCGGCACACACGATCAACGACGGGCAGAACTACCACCCGACGTCGCGCTGGGTGCTCTTCGGTCATCACTTCGCGGCCATCACCGGCGCGGGGCCGCTCATCGGCCCCGTGCTGGCCGTACAGTTCGGATACGCTCCGGGCCTCATCTGGCTCGTCGCCGGCGTCTGCCTGGCGGGAGCGGTTCACGACATGATCGTGCTGTGGGCGTCCACGCGGCGCGGCGGCTCATCGCTCGCCGAGATCGCCCGCACCGAGATCGGCCCGGTCGCCGGATTGACCGCCGGCATCGCCATCCTCTTCATCATCGTCATTGCGCTCGCCGGGCTCGGCCTGGCCGTCGTCAATGCGCTCAGCGAGAGCGCGTGGGGCGTGTTCTCGATCGGCATGACGATTCCGCTCGCGTTGTTCATGAGTCTCTACATGTACAAGCTGCGGCCCGGACGTGTGGCCGAGGCGACGGCCATCGGCGTAATCGGCCTGTTGGTTGCGGTGATCCTCGGCAAGCCGATTGCGGCGAGCTGGCTCGGCGAATGGCTGACGTTGTCGCGCGGCCACATCATCATCGCGATTGCGGCCTACGGTTTCATCGCATCGGTGCTGCCCGTCTGGCTGCTGCTCTGCCCCCGCGACTATCTCAGCTCGTTCATGAAGATCGGCACCATCGCGTTCCTGGTGCTCGGCGTGATTGTCGTCAACCCGATCCTCCACATGCCGGCGTTCAGCAACTACGTCGGTGGCGGCGGGCCCATCATCCCGGGCGGGCTGTTTCCCTTCGCGTTCATCACCATCGCATGCGGGGCAATCTCAGGCTTCCATGCGCTCATCGGGTCGGGAACGACGCCGAAGATGATCGACAAGGAGTCGGACATCAGGCCCATCGGCTATGGCGCGATGCTGATCGAAGGGCTCGTGGGTGTCATGGCCCTCATCGCCGCCGCCGCACTGCACCCCGGCGATTACTTCGCCATCAACACCGCACCCGCCGTGTTCCAGGGTCTCAACGAAGTCGCCGTCAACCTGGCCTCGCTCGAGGCGCAGGTCGGCGAGACCGTCGCGGGACGCACCGGCGGCGCGGTGTCGCTGGCCGTCGGCATGGCGCAGATCTTCAGCAGCCTGCCGGGCATGCGCCACCTGATGGACTACTGGTACCACTTCGCCATCATGTTCGAGGCGTTGTTCATCCTGACGACCATCGATACGGGCACGCGTGTGGCGCGCTTCCTCGTGGGCGAGTTCGCCGGCCGCGCGTTCCCGAAGATGGCGGACCACAGCTGGATGCCCGGCGCGGTCCTCTCTACCCTGCTCGTCGTCGTCGCGTGGTCGTACTTCATCTGGACGGGCAGCATCAGCACCATCTGGCCGATGTTCGGCATCGCCAACCAGTTGCTGGCGACCGTCGCGCTGGCAGTCGGCACCACCGTGCTGATCAATCTCGGGCATCGTCACTACGCGTGGGTCACGCTCGCGCCCATGACCTTCGTCGCCATCACGACGCTGACGGCAGGCTTCATGAGCGTCCGCGACAACTTCTGGCCGATGGCCATCGGGCCGCGGCCAGAGCTGCGCTTCCAGGGCTACATGAACAGCGGGCTGACGGTGATTATGATGGGCTGCGTCGGCATCATCCTCGTGGCTGCCGCCAGGCGCTGGACGATTGCGCGCGGAGTTCCAGCCGCGGCGTGAATTTTTTCCCGTCGTTCAGCCCCACGGGGGGCTGAACATCCGCGGATGGGGGTGGCGCGCTGCCTGCATCTTCACGCAGAGTTGTGTCCAACATTGCCGAACCCGCCCGCCGTCCGATGTTCGACATCCGCGACCTGTCGAAGGTCTACCGGATGGGCGAAGTCGAGGTGCACGCGCTGCGCGACGTCGCGCTCACGCTGCCCGAGGGCGAGTTCGTCGTCATGCTTGGCCCTTCCGGGTCTGGCAAGTCGACACTGCTCAATATCCTCGGTGGACTCGATACGGCCACGCGTGGCCAGGTCTTCTGGCGCGACGTCGATCTGACCGCCGCCGACGAGCGCGCGCTCACGCGCTTCCGCCGCGACCACGTCGGCTTCGTCTTCCAGTTCTTCAATCTGATCCCCAGCCTCACCGCCCTCGAGAACGTCGCGCTGGTCACCGAAATCGCGCCGTCGCCGATGGCGCCGGCCGACGCCCTGCAACTCGTCGGTCTTGGCCATCGAGCCGATCACTTTCCATCGCAGCTTTCAGGCGGCGAACAGCAGCGGGTAGCCATCGCCCGCGCGGTTGCGAAGCGTCCCGACGTACTGCTCTGC
>DATGQR010000406.1:0-10033 GCA_035304105.1 Thermomicrobiales bacterium
GAAACCAGAGCCGGAGTTCTACGAGCTGGCCATCGAGATAGCAGGCGTGCGGCCGGACCAGATCCTCCACGTCGGCGACCACATCGACAGCGACTGCATCCCCGCCCGGCGCGCCGGGATGCGCACGGTCTGGCTCAACCGCGCCGGCGCCGACCTGCCCCGCGGGCGGATGTCGCTGGCCATGATCTACTCGCTCGTCGAGCTGCCAGCCTTCCTCGGCGTGCAGCCCGACTAGGTTTGACGGCAGGCTGAGCTCGTGAGCGACCGGCACTCCACCCAACCCGCTGGCCGCGACGCGCTCTGGACGCTGGTCACAGGCCACATGGTCGAGTACGCCGTCTACTTCGAGCGCATCCCGGGCAATATGCGCGCCCGCCTGCTGGGCATCACCGGCGCGATCGGCTGGCTCTCGGTCCCGGCGGGGCGGCTGGTCTTCGGCTTCCTGCTGGACTGGCTGGCGCTGGACACGGCCCTGCTCGTCCTCGGCCTGGCGGCGCTGCCGATCCCCTTCGCAGTCATCGCCCTGCGCTCGCTCCGCGTCGGCCTCGCGGCCCGCCCCGCCCCCGCCGAGGCGGCCTGATCTTGATCAATTCACGCGCTACGTTCATTGCACCATGGCCTTACAACGGGTGATGACTCGGATCTTCGGGGAAAGGTTGAAGGCCGGGGCACTGTCCCGCGAGGGGGGATGGTGCTCCGGCCCTGGTTCAGTTCCGGGGTTGGGTTACTGGCTACGCTTGGTGATGGCGGTGGTATCGACCAGGACGCTGCCGTCGTCGCGGCGCGTGACCGACATCAGCTCCAGCGGGCGCTCGGCGGGACCGCCGGTGCGGATGCCCAGGCGGTCGAACTTGCTGCCGTGGCAGGGGCAGGCGAACTCCTGGTCGCCGCCCTTCCACTCGACGGTGCAGCCCTGGTGGGTGCACTTCGTATAGATCGCCATCAAGCCGGCCTGCTCGTCGTTGACCAGATAGAAGCGCCCCTCCTCGCTGTGGAACGGCGCTTCGCCCGGCTGGGGAACCTGATTCGCCGGGATCTCGACCTGGTCGACCTCCGGCTCGGCATCCTTATCGCCGCAGCTGGCGATCACCAGCGTCGCAGCCGCGCCGGCGCACAGCGCCACGAAGCGCCGGCGAGTCAGGGCCCTGCGCAGGGCCGGGGAGTAGGCGACATTGCCAGTCTGGTTGCTCTGCATAGAGCATTCCTCTCCAGGCTCTGCCGGGCCGCTCGATCGCGCGGCCCGGCGAGCGTCAAACCTCTTGCGCGAGTCTGCGTACTAGTCCGCCGGGCGGTTGTAGGCCGCCGGCGAGCTGAGAACCGGCTCGGGAGCAGCCTCGACGTGCACCTCTGGCAGCACCCGCTGGAGCCAGCGCGGCAGCCACCAGTTAGCCTTGCCCAGCAGCTCCATCGTCGCCGGCACCAGCACCAGGCGCACCAGCGTGGCGTCGATCAGCACCGCTGCCGCCAGGCCGAAGCCCAGCATCTGCAGCCCGCGGTCATTGCTCAGCACGAAGCTACCGAACACGAAGATCATGATCGCCGCCGCGGCCGTGATCACCCGGGCAGTGTTGGCCAGGCCGTCGGCCACCGCCGAGGCGTTGTCGCCGGTGCGGTCGAATTCCTCGCGGATGCGCGAGAGCAGGAAGACTTCGTAGTCCATCGACAGGCCGAAGACGATCGCGAAGATCATCAGGGGCGCCCAGGCCTCGAACGGCCCCGGCTTGCCGACGCCGAAGACATCGGCGAACCAGCCCCACTGGAACACGGCGACCGTCGCGCCGAAGGCCGAGCCGATCGAGAGCAGATTCATGATCACTGCCTTGACCGGCACCAGCAGCGAGCGGAACACCAGCATCAGGACCAGGAACGACAGCCCCAGGACGGCGCCGATGAAGATCGGCATACGGTCGGCCAGGTACTCCGAGAAATCGATCCCGATGGCTGGCGAGCCGCCGACTTTCACGTCTAGCTCGCTGCCGGCCGTCGCCGCCGGCACGACCTCGTCGCGCAGCCGGTGGACCAGATCTTCGGTCTCCTTGTCCTGCGGCGAGGTGGTCGGGATCAGCTGGATGATCGCCGCCGTGTTCTGCTCGTTAGCGAACGGCGGGCTGGCGTAGGCGACGCCCTCGGTCTGGTTGAGCTGCTCCGACAGCGCCTGGAGCACCGGCAGGTCAGCTTCCCCGCCGGGCGTCTCGGCGGCCACCAGCATCGGGCCATTGAAGCCCGGGCCGAAGCCTTCCGAGAGCAGATCGTAAGCGCGGCGGGCAGTGTCATCCTCCGACCAGTTGCCGGCGTCCGAGAAGCCCAGGCGCATCGAGAAGAACGGCACGGTCAGCACCAGCAGGATCAGCAACCCGCCAAGCGCAGCCGGCAGCGGGCGGTTCTGGATCACCCGGCTCCAGCGGTGCCAGAAGGTATTGCCGCCGTTGCGATCGCTGCCGTTGCGGTGCGGCAGTCCCAGCCGGTCGATGCGCTCGCGCACGAAGCCGAGCAGCGCCGGCAGCAGCGTGACCGAGGCCAGCATCGTCATCAGCACGGTGGCCGAGACGCCGACCGCCATGCCGCGGATGATCTCCAGATCGACGACGAACATGCCCATGATCGAGATGACGACGGTGATACCGGCAAAGATCACAGCCCGACCAGACGTGGTGAGCGCCCGGGCCGCGGCATCTTCGGGGTCCATGCCGTCGTGCAGCCCCTGTCGGAAGCGGGTGACGACGAACAGGGCGTAGTCGATGCCCACGCCGATGCCGATCATCGCGGCGGCCGGGATGGTGAAGTCCGGCATCGTCTGGAAGCGCGTCGCGGCCGTCAGCAGCGCCACGCCGCCGCCGACGCCGAAGAGCGCCGAGGCGATCGGCAGCCCCATCGCCAGCACCGAGCCGAAGGCGATCAGCAGGATGATCGCGGCCGCAATCAGGCCGATGGCTTCGCTAGGCGGCCCGCTCTCCTCCCAGGGGAAGATATAACCGCCGTACTCGATGCGCAGCCCCTCGACCCCGACCTGGTTGCCCAGCGCGATGATCTCCTCGCCGGCCTTCAGGTAGTCATCGGTGCTGCGCTCGCCGATGTTCACC
This sequence comes from Thermomicrobiales bacterium, assembly GCA_035304105.1. Taxonomy (GTDB): domain Bacteria; phylum Chloroflexota; class Chloroflexia; order Thermomicrobiales; family CFX8; genus JAUIIK01. Next base: position 3,081 of record DATGQR010000406.1, read on the forward strand.
TCGGCGTAGGCGATTGTGCCGGAGGCAGCGATCTGTTGCTGACCTTGCTCCTCGTAGGGACTGACGACCGATGTCTCCGGAATGGTCGCCTCGATCTCCTCGAAGAGCCGCGTCATCTCCGCTTGTACGGCCGGGTCGGTCACGCCTTGCTCGGCGACGAAGACGATCTGGGCTTGCTCGCCGGTGCGGTCACCGAAGCCGTGCTCCTCCAGGATATCGAGCGCCGCCTGTGTCTCGGAGCCCTCCAGCCCCTGGAAATCATTGCTGAATCCGGTGCCGACCACCTGAGCGGCAACGAACAGGACGATGACGAGGGCGATCCAGCCCCCGAGTACCGGCCAACGGTGGCGGTAATTGAAACGCGCGAGTCTCTCTAACATCGCAGGCCCCTTCGACGTTGAACGAGCGTTCGTGGCCGCCCCCCTGGCGACCCCATAGAGAGGCTAAGCCGGGGCCCGTTTCCGCCCAACGAGGCTATCTGCCAATCGGATGGTGGGGTTATCCCCACCTGCCAGGAGAACCCGCGAAGCAAGCTGCGCGGTGGCCGGGGAAGTGTGGGCACTATGCGAAGAGGCGGGCGAATGGTTCGCCCGCCTCACTCACTTGGTGCGTGTTCTGCCGGGAGGTTACGCCCTGGCGGCGACGGATGGGGTGACGGTCAGAGGATGGCCGGCGCGCAACAGGTCGAGGGGCAGCTTGGCGCCGATACCGGCCGCGATCAGGCCGTCGATCAGCGCCGCGGCGGTGGCCTGTCGGCCGGCGACCGCAGCGATGATGTCACCCGGCAGAATGCCGGCGGCCTCGGCCGGGCTCTCGGGCAGCACGTCGGTGACGATCAAGCCGCCCTCGACGGGCTGGACGGTCACGCCGATGTGCGGCCGCGGGTCCACCCGCGCCGCCAGGAAACGGCGCACGATGTGGGCCGGGACGGAGAGTCCCAAGCCCGGGCCGGCGACCATCGCGTTGATCCCGATCAGCTTGCCGGCGGCGTCGAGCAGCGGGCCGCCCGAGTTGCCGCGGTTCAGGGTGATGTTGCTGGCGATCAGCTCGCGCGGATCGTCCGGCTCCGGCGGGCGCGTGATGACCCCGACGGTGACGGCGTCGTTCAGCCCCAGCGGGTGGCCGATGGCCAGGACGAGCTGACCGGGGCGCAGCGTCTGCGAGTCGCCAACCTCCAGCGCGTGGAGGTCGTCGAGCTCGACGCGGATAGCCGCGAGGTCCAGATCGTCGTCGCGGGCGATGACGCGGCCTTCGGCGCGCCGGCCGTCGGCGGTTGTGATCGCCGCGCTGCGCCCCCGCACGACGTGAGCGTTCGTGACGATCAGGCCGCGAGCGTCGACGGCGACGCCGGCTCCGGCACCGCGCCCGCCATCCTCGACCTGGACGACGCCGCGGAGCGCCTGCTGAGCCAGCGCGACGGCCGCGTCACCGGCCAGAGGCAGGGGGATAGTGCTCATCTGGATTGCCTCTCTCGCTAGCGCTCGCCCGGCGTGACGGAGGTCTCGACCAGCTCACCAGCGCGTAGCAGGCGCACGGCCACAACCTTTCCGACGCTATCCGGCCCGAGCTGCTCGTGGACCTGGCGCGGGTCGCCGACTTCCTGGCCGCCGAAGCTGACGAGCGTGTCACCGAGCATCAGACCGGCGCCCTCGGCCGGGCTCTCCGGCTCGATGCCGACGATCATCAGGCCCGTCTCCTGATCCACACCACTGATCCGCAGACCGGAGGGGATGCGCACCGGCTGGAGCGCGACGCCGAGATAGCCGCGCGCCACGCGGCCCTTCTCCAGCAGCACGCTGACGACGCGGTCAAGCACCGCGTTGGGGATGGCGACCGGCAAGCCGCGGGTGAGCGCGGAGGTGTTCATGCCGATGACTTCGCTGGCGGCGTTGACCAGCGGGCCGCCGGAGAAGCCGGGATACATCGTCAGATCGGGGCGCACAGCACCCTCGATCCGGCCACCGCCGCGCGTGCGCAGCGCGCTGCCGGCGATGCTGACCGCGCCGAGAGCGACCTGCGGGGCACTGCCGTAGGGCCGCCCCAGCGCCAGCACGATCTGTCCCGGGCGGGCGCCGTTGGCCGCCTTCGGCGCTGGGCGCAGGTCGCTGGCCTCGACGCGTAGCGCGGCGACGTCTGTGCTGGGGTCGCGACCGACCAGTTCGGCGGCGACTTCGGAGCCGTCCGGCAGGACGACGGTGACGTCTTCGTCACGTTCGACGATGTGGTTGGCGGTGACGATCAGCCCATCGGGCGACCAGACCAGCCCGGTGGCGGGCAGGCGCCGGCGCGCCTTGACGGTGACGATTGATCTGGCAACGGTCTCGACGGCGTCGGCGAGGGCGTTGGAGAGTTCGATGAGGACGTTGGGTTCTTGAGACATCGAGATGCTCCTTTCGATGTCTGAATCGTAGGGCCAGGCCGGGCAAGCGGGCATCGGCCAGGCGGGTAGGCGCGCACCTGCCCGAATGGTCAGGCCCACCGTGCCGTGCTCCGGAGCCGGCCATCGGGACTGCGTAGTTCTCGCCGCATTACTCATGCGCGATCGCGGCACGTTTGAGCAATTCCGCCGATGGAAGACTGCTGCGCTCCCCTTAGACTGCAGCCTATCAAGCCAACGAGCCGCGCCTCCAACGCTGTAGGCGCGGAATGAAAGGACGTCAAATGTCATGGCCGCTACCAACCGAGACCAGCGCCGCGCCGCACATGTGACCAGATCGCTGCGTGGCGTCAACCGCTTCATGACCCACTCCGGTTGGGCGCAACGTCGCGACCGGCGCGGCGTGATGGACTTCGCGCTCGGCAACCCGCAGGACATGCCGATGCCCGAGATCACCCAGGCCCTCAAGTTCTGGGCCGACCCGCTAACTCGCGACTGGTTCGCCTACAAGACCAGCGATAGCTGCGCCCAGATCGTCGCCGCTCGCTCGCTGCGGGAGCGCACCGGGGTGCCCTTCGAGTCCGAAGACATTGCGATGACCAACGGCGCCTTCGGCGCGCTCACGGCCGGCATCAAGCTAGTCACGCTGCCGGGCGACGAGGTGCTCTTCAATCTGCCGCCGTGGTTCTGCTACGAGGCGCTGATCGAGGATGCCGGGGCCGTGCCGGTCAAGGTCAACGTCCAGCCCGAAGACTTCGACCTCGACATCGCGGCGATCGCCGAGGCCATCAGCCCGCGCACCCGCCTGGTGATCCTCAACACGCCCCACAACCCGACCGGGCGCATCTATGACCGCCGGTCGCTGCAGGAGCTGGCCAGCGTGCTGGAGGAGGCCTCGCGCCGCAATGGCCGGCGCATCTACCTGCTCTCCGACGAGGTCTACGCGCGCATCGTCTTCGACGGCAATCGCGCGGTCAGCCCGGCCGAGGTCTACGACCACACGCTGGTCGTCTACTCCTGGAGCAAGCAGCTGCTGATCCCCGGCCAGCGCATCGGCTACCTGGCGGTGCACCCGAACATGCCCGAGCGTGAGGAACTGCGCGAGGAGGTGGTCGCCATCCAGCTCGCCAGCGGCTACGCCTTCCCGAACGCGCTGCTCCAGCACGCGCTCGGCGACCTGGACCGCCTGAGCATCAACGTCGATCACCTGCAGCGCAAGCGCGACCGCATGGTCGGCGCGCTCCGGGAGATCGGCTACGAGGTCCATAGCCCGCAGGCGACCTTCTACCTGCTGCCGAAGTCGCCGATCGCCGACGACCAGCTCTTCTCAGAGATGCTGGCCGAGCGCGATGTCTTCGTCGTGCCAGGCGCGCTGGTGGAGTATCCCGGCTACTTCCGGATCTCGCTGACCGCCAGCGACGACATGATCGAGCGCAGCCTGCCGCACTTCGAGGCGGTCTACCGATTGAGCCGGCTGCAGGAGTCGATGATCGCCTGAGGCGCGAGATCAGAGCCCGCTTCGGTCCCGCTCTCGCTCAGATCAGCCCCTGGTAGACGAGCCCGACGACGGCTCCGGCGATGACCAGCCAGGCCGAGTTGAGCCTGAAGCGCAGCAGCACCAGCAGCCCGGCGACCGCCAGCAGCACGGTTACGACGTCGACGAGCGCGGAGCGGCCGAGCTGCACGGTGACGGCCGCCATCAGGCCGAGCGCCGCCGCGTTGACGCCGTCGAGCAGCGCCGCCGTCCAGGCCTGGCCACGCGCCCGGCTCAAGACCGGCCGCATCAGCGCCACGAAGATGAACGAGGGGATGAAGATCCCCAGCGTCGCCAGCACGGCGCCGCTGAAGCCGCCGGTGACGTAGCCGACGAAGGTGGCGGTCGTGAAGACCGGCCCGGGCGTGAACTGGCCGATGGCCACGCCGTCGATCAGCTGCTCCCTGGTCAACCAGCCGTAGCGGTCGATGAAGTCGCCCTCCAGGAAAGCCAGCAGCACGTAGCCGGAGCCGTAGAGCACGGCGCCGATCTTCAGGAAGGTCAAGAACAGCCGCGTCGAGCTGTAATCGACCGGCGCGCCAACCGCCACGCCCTGGAGCAGCAGCGGCAGCTTCAGCAGGGCGATTGGAGCGAGCGCCAGCGCCCCGCCGCGCGCCCGAGCCTTCCAGCCGAGGATCAGCGCCGCGCCACCGAGCGCGCCGCCGAAGAGCAGGATGAGTTCGTTGACGCTCAGGAAGTAGAGCGCCGCGGTGACGACGCCAATCGACAGCATGATCAGGCTGGTCGCGCGGTCCGGCACGGTGGTGGCCGTGCGCGCCAGGCCGAAGAGCGCCTGGACGACGATCGCGATGATGACCGGCTTGATGCCGTAGAGCAGCCACTCACCAGTGGTGGTCGTGCCGTACTCGACGTAGAGGACCGAGAGGAGCAGGACGAGCGTGAATGCCGGGAAGATGAAGCCGACCCCCGAGACGATCAGCCCGCGCCAGCCGGCCCGCATGAAGCCGGAATGAATGACCATCTCGGTCGAATTCGGCCCAGGCACCAGGTTGGTCAGGCCGATCATGTCGAGGAAGTGCTGGTCGCTCATCCACTTGCGGCGCTCGACGACCTCCTGCCGCAGCATGGCGATATGCGCCGCCGGCCCGCCGAACGCCGTCAGCCCCAGCTTGAACGACAATAGCGCCACCTCGCGCAGGTTGTCAGGCCTGCCCTCGCCTGCTCGTTCGGCCATCCTCGCTCCGTCCTCACGAACCCGAATTTTGGCACCCCGGTGGTCATAGCATGGATTGGCCTCCGGCGCCTGCGTCTTCGTCGCCGGCCGCTCCGTCCGCACCACCCGCCCGCAGGGCGCATCCCATACCCACGGGGTTCCCGGGAATCAAACACGAGCGGAGATTAGAACCCGGTGATCCGGTACAGCGCGCCCGTGGCCTGGCTGAGGATGTAGAGCTCGCCGTGCTCGTCCTCGCCGAAGGAGGAAAAGAGCGCGCCGCTGCGCTGGAAGAGGAGTTGCAACTGGGCGCCGTCGTCACCGACCCGCAGGCCCCAGAAGTTGCCGCTGCAGTAGTCGGCGTAGAAGTAGGTGCCCCAGAGCGTCGGGTAGGCGCTGCCACGGTAGACGTAGCCGCCGGTGACGGCGCAGTTGCCGCCGGCGTGGTCATACTCGGCGACTGGCAGCTCCAGGCCGTCCGTCGCGCAGGTGGCGGACTGATAGCAGGCGGAGCCTTCGAGAATCGGCCAGCCGAAGTTGAGGCCGCCGGGCGTCCCCGCCGGGGTGAAATGGATCTCCTCCCAGTCGCCCTGGCCCACGTCGGCGATGTAGAGGTCGCCGGTCTCGCGGTCGAACGAGTAGCGCCACGGGTTTCGCAGGCCAAGCGCCCAGATCTCGTTTCGCGCCTCGGTATCGGCGATGAAGGGGTTGTCGGCCGGGATGCCGTAGGGATCGCCGCCGTCGACATCGATCCGCAGCATGGCGCCCAGCAGCTTGGCCAGGTTCTGGGCGTTGCCGAAGCGGTCGCCGGCCGCGCCGCCGTCGCCTAAACCAATCCAGAGGTAGCCATCCGGCCCGAACACGAGGTGACCGCCGTTGTGGTTGCTGGCCGGCTGCTCCACGTAGAGAATCAGGCGCTCCGAGTCCGGGTCGGCGACGTTCGGGTCGTCGGTGACGGTGAACTCGGAGATGACCGTGTTGCCGCTGGTGTCGGTGTAGTTCAGGAAGAAGCGCCCGTTCTCGCTGTAGTTCGGATGGAAGGCGATGCCCAGCAGGCCCTGCTCGCTGCCCTCATCGCCCACCCGCTCGGTGATGTCGAGGAACGGCTGCTCGACGAGCGCGCCATCGGCGACGATCCGCACGCGCCCCGGCTGCTCCAGGATGAACAGGCGATTCTGGCCATCGTTGGCGACCGCGAAGCCGTCGGGCTGGTCCAGCCCCTCGACGACCACCTCCAGGCCCACGTTCAGGTCTTCGAGCGCGGGTGGCTCAGGGGTCGCCGCCTCGGTCGGCGTGGCGTCCGGCTCCTCGGTAGCCGTTGGCTCGTCCGGGACCTCCTCGGTCGCGGTCGGCTCCTCGGACACAGTCGCCTCGGGCGTCGTGGGATCAGCCGGGACCTCCTCGGTCGGGGTTGGCTCGGCGCTCGCCCCTTCCGGCGTGGTCGTCGGCGGTGGGGTGACGAGCGGCGCGGTCGGCGCGGGTGTGGGGACGGGATCGTCGTCATCGTCGCCCAGACCGCAGGCCGTCACGGTGATCGCCAGCAGCAGCACTAGGGGCAGCGTTCGAAAGATCATGCGCGCCTCTCCGCGGACCCAGACGACGCGCCGCCCAGGCCGGCGGCGCCCGGCGCATAGCATACGTCACCGGCCGGCCCTGGGTTGCGCGTGATAGCCTCTCTCCAAGGAAGGGAGGGCCTCCGAATGGCGGAGCGGTACGAGCACGGCTTACGGGTCGAAGTGGACGAGGGGCGCTGTATCGGCGTGGGGAACTGCGAGGTCTGCGCGCCCGAGGTCTTCCGGCTCAACGCCTTCCGCATCGCTGAGGTGCTCGACCCCACCGCAGCCGACCGCGAGACGATCCTCCAGGCC
>DATGQR010000407.1:0-4085 GCA_035304105.1 Thermomicrobiales bacterium
CTTCTACAACCCCGAGATGGACGAGGGCTGCGCGTTCGAGGAGTTGATCTCCTTTCACGGTGGCATCGGCGGCCCGCAGACGCAGCCGTTCATTCTCGCGCCGGTCACCCTCCCGGTGCCCGACGAGCCGCTGGTAGGGGCTGAGGCAGTTCATGGGCTGCTGAAGCACTGGCGGCGGCTGCTGCACGGCGACCTCCGCCCCAGGTCCGATGTGGCCGAGCCGGCTGTAGCGGCGATCCCTGCGACTGGGGCATTCGACTAGAACAAGCGATTCGCGAAAGGCTATCCGGCCATGCAAAACCAGCCAGATTCCCAGCCGGGCACAGCCCCGACAATGACGGGTTCCACGGCGGACGCGCGCGCCCGGGAGATCGAGGAGCAGATGACCGATGACGAGCGGTTCGCGCTCATCATCAGCATCTTCGGCCATGTGCCAGGGAGCGCAACGGGGCCACGCGACCCGCGCCTCCCCGAAGGCATCGACATGAGCGCGGGCTATACACCCGGGATCGCCCGGCTCGATGTTCCGACGATCCAGAGCAGTGATGCCAGCATGGGTGTCACCAATCCCGGCTACCGGCCGGACGACCCGGGCGCAACTGCATTCCCCTCGTTGATCGCGCTCGGGTCGAGCTTCAATTCGGAGCTCGTGCGCAAAGGCGGCGAGGCGATCGCCCGTGAGGCGCGCATACGGGGCTTCAATGTCCAGCTCGCCGGCGGGTGCAACCTGTTGCGCGACCCGCGTAATGGGCGGAACTTCGAGTACTTCTCCGAAGATCCCTACCTGAGCGCCGTCCTCGTCGCCGCGCAGGTCAACGGCATCCAGAGCCAGCAGGTGGTCTCGACGCTCAAGCACTTCACGCTCAACTGCAACGAGACCAACCGTCACTGGCTCGACGCGATCATCGACCCGGACGCGCACCGCGAGTCCGACCTGCTCGCCTTCGAGATCGCAATCGAACGCTCGCAGCCCGGCGCGATCATGACCGGGTACAACAAGATCAATGGCGAGTATGCCGGCGGGAACCACCATCTTCTGAACGAGGTGCTCAAGGGCGCATGGGGTTACCAGGGCTGGGTGATGTCCGACTGGGGCGCGACACCCTCGTGGGACTTCGCGCTCAAGGGTCTCGATCAGGAGTCGGGGATCCAGGCCGACGTGCTTCTCTGGGGCAAGGAAGCATTCACGGATGAGCTTCGAGCTGCGTATGCCAGAGGCGAGCTGCCCAAAGAGCGCCTCTCCGACATGGTGCGCCGCATCCTGCGCTCGCTGTTCGCGGTGGGCGTGGATCAATGGGGACCGGCGCCCGAGGTCGACATGTCCAGGCAACATGAGATCGCGCTGGAAGGGGCCCGGCAGGGCATCGTGCTGCTGAAGAACGATGGCGCGTTGCCGCTCCCCACCAACACGCCGCTGAAGATCGCGGTGATCGGTGGCTACGCCCAGCAAGGGGTGGTTAGCGGCACCGGCTCGGGCGCGGTAGCCCCGGTGGGCGGATTTGCCGATGTGATCAAGATCGGCGGCGCGGGCGTCATGGGGCGACACCGCAACCTCTTCCTGTTCCCGCTCTCACCGCTCGACGAACTTAAGAAGGCGCTGCCAGAGGCGCAGATCGAGTTCGACCCCGGCTACACGCCGGCCGAGGCCGTGTTGACGGCGAAACGCTGCGACATGGTGATTGCCTTCGGCATCCGCGTCGAGGGCGAGGGCTTCGACCTCCCGGACCTCACGCTGCCCTGGGGGCAGGACGCCGTCATCGAGGCGGTCGCCGCGGCGAACCCGAACACGATCGTCGTGCTGGAAACCGGCAACCCGGTCGCTATGCCCTGGCGCGACAGCGTCCGCGCGATCCTCCAGGCGTGGTATCCGGGCCAGGCCGGGGCGCGAGCCATCGCCGAGGTCCTGACCGGCGCGGTGAACCCGTCCGGCCGCCTGCCGATAACCTTCCCGGCCAGCCTCGACCAGCACCCGCGCCCCGAGCTGCCCGGCCTGGGCACGGCGTGGGGCACGCCGGTGACGATCGACTACAACGAGGGCGCCGAGATCGGCTACCGCTGGTTTGCCCAGACCGGCGAGACGCCGCTCTATCCCTTTGGCTACGGCCTGGGCTACACGACATTCGAGTATGTCGACCTGGACGTCAGCGGCGGCGAGACGGTCACGGCCAGCGTGACGGTGACCAACACCGGCGCGCGCGCGGGCGCGGAAGTCGCGCAGCTCTACCTGACCGCAGCGCCGGACGGGCCCCGCATGCGCCTGCTCGGCTTCGAGCGCGTCGAGCTGGAGCCCGGCGAGTCGCGCCGGGTGACGCTGAACGTCGACCCGCGGCTGCTGGCGCGCTTCAAGGACGGCCAGTGGCACATCGCCGAGGGGGCACACCAGGTGTCGGTCGGCAAGTCGGCCGGCGAGCTGCTGCTGACCTCGGAGGCGCTGTTGAGCGGGCGGCACTTCGGACAGTAATCGCGCGGGGCTGGCGGCAGTCACATTCGGCAGACGAGATCGAGCGAACGGGGCAAGTATGACGGAGGCGAGTATCAGCGGGCAGGTGGCTCAGTCGGTCCACGAGGTGAGCCATGCGGCGAGCCACGCGCCGGTGTCGCGGGCGATCTACGGGCTGATCACCGTGATGGCGGTGTTGCAGGTGATGGAGGTCCATCCACCAACGGCCTGGCACGGCACGGTGTCGCTCTTCGGGACGACGCTGGCGGTCGCCCTGGCGGACGCCTACTCGGACTCGATCGCCGAGATGATCGGCGGCCGGCACCGGCTATCCCGCGAGGACCTGCGCGCAATCCGGCGTGACGTCACCCCGATCCTCACCGGCGCGCAGCCCCCGACGCTCCTGCTGCTGGCCTCCGCGCTCGGCCTCCTCTCAGTCGAGACGGCGATCGACCTGGCCCAGGTGGTCGCCGCCATGCTGTTGTTCGGTTTCGGCTTGCGCGCCGGCCAGCTGCTCCACGAAAGCTGGCCGCGGCGGCTGCTGAGCGGGCTAATACTGGTCGCGATCGGCGGGCTGGTGGTCGGGATCAAGGCGGCCTTCCACTAACCGGGCGGCGCGGAGGTGGTGAGCGATGGAGAGCGACTTCGACCGACTAGCTGATGCCACGCTCTCGATCGGCGCGCATCTGGCCGGCGCGGCGCTCGTCATGGCCGGCGGCTACGTCCTGGCGCGCATCCTGCGGCGCGTCGTCCGGCATATCCTGGAGCGGCCGCAGATCGCTGAACCACTCGGCCCGACGATCGTGCAGCTACTCATCGGCGCGGTCTACTACCTGTCACTGGCGATCGCGATGGGGCTGGCGGTGGTGGCGCTGGGCGTGCCAGCGACCGTCGTGGCGGCGGTCGCGCTCGTGCTGCTGGCCATCGTCGCGATCGCGCTGCGCGAGTCGATCGCCAACTTCGCCGCGACGGTGAACTTCCTGGTATTCCAGCCCTTCCGGCGCGGCGAGCTGATCGAGACGATGGGCCACTTCGGCACTGTCCGCGAGATCCTGCTGTTCAATACGATCCTGACGTTGATCGACCAGCGCCTGGTGACGCTGCCGAACGCCAGGATCCAGGACTGCGGCGTTGTGAACTACTCGCGCATGGGTCGCGTGCGCGCCGACTTTAGCCTGACCGTGGCATACGGCGAGGACCTGGGGCGAGTCCGGGGGATCATCGAGGACATCGCCCGGCGTGACCCGCGCGTTCTGCCCGATCCCCCGTTCGAGGTCGCCGTCGATGGCTTCGAGGAGGCCGGCGTGCGACTGCTGGTGATGCCGGCGGTCGCTCCCGAGGACTTCTGGCTGGCCCGCAGTGATCTTCAGGGGCGCATCAAGACGCGCTTCGATCGCGAGGGCATCAGCTTCGCGGCCGCCCGTCACGACGTCAGGCTGGTATCGGCGCCGGGCGGAGCCGCCAGCCCGGCCGTCGGCGCGTCCGCCAGCGCCGACGCTCGGTGAACCCGGCCGGGCGCTGACCGGAAGGAGGACGCGCGTACAGGCGACGAACCCAATCCGGTTCTGTGATTGAACCGGCCGGCGTCGCGGCGTCGACGCCGCGGAAACACACATAGCGGAAAGGCCTCGCCATGGCTGACGTG
>DATGQR010000408.1:0-2401 GCA_035304105.1 Thermomicrobiales bacterium
GCCAGGTCGAGGTGATTGGTCGGCTCGTCCAACAACAGCAGGTCGGGATCCGAGAGCAGCGTCTTGGCCAGCGAGACACGCGTCTTCTGGCCACCGGACAAATGGTTGACCTGCTCCTCGAACATCGACTCCGGAAATCCGAGGCCGCTCAGCACCTGCGCGGTGCGGAACTCCATCTCGTAGCCGTGGCGCGCCTCGAACTCGGCCGAGAGCCGGCTGTATTCGTCGAACAGCGCGTCGAGCGCGCCGTCAGACTCGGCCGCCATGCGCTGCTCGAGCTCAGCCATGCGTCGGCCGATCTCGCGCGCCTCGCTGAAGGCATCGAGCGCCTCATCGAACATCGAGCGATCACTGTCAAAGCGCGGCTCCTGCGCCTGATATGCCACGCGCAGACCCGTCAGCTTGTCGACACGCCCGCCGGCCGGCTCGGCTAGCCCGGCGATAATCTTGAGCAGCGACGACTTCCCGGAGCCGTTCGCGCCGACCAGCCCGACGCGCTCCCGCTCCGTGAGCTGGAAGCTGACACCGGAAAAGATAAGTTCCGCGCCGAAGCGCTGGGTGAGATCGTTGACGGTCAGAATCGTAGCGGCCATGGTTCCCACCGAGATGCCGGATCCAGCTTGACTCAAACAGCGAAGGATAGCACGCCAGGCCACAGCCCCCAGGGAATCAACGCTATAATTCCGGCGTTTCACCAAGAGGTAGCGTACGAGGTAGTGAATGATCTGGCCGACGACGACCGAGCGTGATGAGCGCGGTGAATTGCTCATCGGTGGGGTAAGCGTTTCGAAGCTGGCCGAAGCCGCCGGCACCCCCCTGTACATCTACGACGAAGCCACGATTCGCCAGCGATGCCGCGCCTATCGCGACACGTTGACGGCGCTGGTGCCCGACGTGAAAGTGGCATACGCCGCAAAGGCGTGGCTCTGCAAGGCGCTGGTCGAGATCCTGCTGGACGAGGGCCTGGCGCTAGACGTCGTCTCCGGGGGCGAGCTCTACGTCGCCCTCCAGTCCGGGATGCCGGCCGAGCGCATCTCGTTTCACGGCAACAGCAAGTCGCTCGACGAGTTGCGCATGGCGATCGATGCCGGCGTGGGCGCCATCGTCATCGACAACTTCGACGAGCTCGACCGCCTGTCGCGACTCGGCGCCGGGCGGAAGCAGCCCATCCCGGTGATGATCCGCATCAACCCCGGCATCGACTCCCACACGCACGACTATCGCAAGACCGGCATCGTGGATTCCAAATTCGGCCTGGGGGTGCATTCCGGCGACGCCGAGCGCGCCGTCGCTCGCATCCTGGACGACGAGAGCCTGCGTTTGCTGGGCTACCACACTCACATCGGCTCGCAGATCTTCGAGACGGAGACCTTCGCTGCCGCCGTGGGCGCGATCGTGACCTTTGCCGCGGCCATGCGCGACCGCTTCGGCTACGAGCCAGAGCGCCTCTCGCCCGGCGGCGGATTCGGCATCCCGTATACGCCAGACGACCCGGTCATCGACCCCGTCGACTACGCCCGCGCAGTAGGCGAAACCTACGGGCGCGCGGTCGCCGAGGCCGGATTTGAGTCAATCCCGCAACTCATCATCGAGCCGGGACGTTCTATTGTTGGCAACGCCGGAGTCGCGATCTATCGCGTGGACGCCCGCAAGACGATCCCGGGCGTGCGCACCTATGTTTCGGTGGATGGAGGCATGGCCGACAATATCCGCCCCGCGCTCTATGGTGCGGTATACTCTGCGGAACTCGTCGCCAAGAAGACTGTCGCTCCAACGACGCAGATCACGCTTGCCGGAAAGTTCTGTGAGTCCGGCGACATCTTAATTCGCGATCTCGAGCTTCCCGCGGTGTCACCCGGGGACTTGATCGCGGTTCCGGCGTCGGGGGCGTATTGTCTGGCAATGGCGAGCAATTACAACATGGCCCTGCGGCCGGCGGTCGTGATGGTCGCTGACGGTCAGGCCAGGCTAATCCAGCGACGCGAGCGCTTTGAGGACCTTATGGCGCGCGATGTAGTTGAAAATCAGGACTTGTCGGTGTAACGGCGGCGCTCGTCGGCGGGTTACAACTGAAGCGTCGTCCGAATTGTCAATGTAACCTGAGCGATTCATGGGAGCAGGTAGCTGTGGACACGCGCCTGGGAGCGGCCGAATCGATGGCAAGGGTCCCCAACCCGGAACTGATGCCCGACGAAGCTCAAGAAGGCGAGGCAGTGGCGGACCGGAATCTGGTAATGAGCGTGGTCGAGCTGGCCACCAGCCAGGGACCGCTAAGCCTCGACGAAATACTGAAATTCGTAGATCCGGACACGGATCCAGCCACCTTCGACCTGCTCGAGGCCGAGCTCTCGTCCCGGGGTCTGATCATCACGCCCGAAGACGAGGACGACACCGAGGACGA
>DATGQR010000409.1:0-2651 GCA_035304105.1 Thermomicrobiales bacterium
CCGGTGGAGCGGATCTCGAGGCGTCCCCGACAGCGAATCGTGCCGCTCATCTCGCCAGCCACAACGATGCTCGCGGCGTCGATCTCGGCATCGACCAGCGCGCCCTCGGCGACCACCAGCACACCATCGCACTGGATGGTACCGGAGACGGAGCCTTCCACACGCAGATCGCGGTCGGTGCGGATCGTACCCTCGACCGACGAGTCAGGGTCGATATAGGATGTCTGCCCTTCTGTACGGCCGCGATCGACGTCCACCCGGCTCACGTTCCCTTCAAATCCTGAGAAGTCCACCAACGTCCTCCCCGCTATTGTCCGGAGTCAGTCTTTCGCTTCGACTTCTTCCGTTTCCTCGTCGTCGAGCAGCTCGGCATCCTCGATACGCATGCGGAATTCGCCATTGATCACCGCGCCCTCGTGGACGATGAGCGTGGGCGCGAAGATGCGCGCTTCGATGACACCTGAGTCCAACGCTTCGAATCGGTCGGTGCATGCCACCGAGCCGGTGAACGTGCCCGCGACGGTCATGCGGATGGCCTGGACGCGCGCGTTGACGTTCGCTCCGACCGCGATGGTGACATCGCCGGATGCGTAGATTTCTCCGTCGAACGTGCCTTCGATGTATAGCGGGTCTTCGCTGCGCAGTGTACCGGAAATGGAGGTCCCACTGGAGATCGTCGAGGTGCCGCGACGCTGGCTCACATGCCCGCCGCGCGCCGAGGCTTCCTGGTCCGCGGCCGCCAGCCGGCTGCGCCAGCTGGGCGTGGACGTTTGCCAGCTCGCGTCGTCCTGGTCGTCGCCGGTCGGGTTGTCAGTCAGCGGCACGTCGGTGTACTGGTCGTCGTCATGTGAAAACAAAGCTGGCCTTGCCCCTCCCACCAACACAATATCGCTATCCGGCGACGCTAGCATCGTCGACAGCCGCAAGCGCATCTTACGATAACCTGAGCGGTTGGGTGCGCGCTACATAATCAGGTGACGGATCGAGCATCGGCTGCAATCGGGTGGTACGCCCGATAGGATTCGAACCTATGACCTCTTGCTCCGGAGGCAAGCGCTCTATCCACTGAGCTACGGGCGCAAATTGTTTCGTCAAGTAGTATACGACGTGTCGAATCGACCTGCGAGGGACGCATGCTCGAACAACTGTCGGATCAAGTATATCTTGCCCCCGGTGGCGTGAACATCGGCGTGATCGTCGCCCCGGATGACCGCGCGATCCTGATCGACACCGGGCTCAATGACTCGGCCGCCCGCAAGGTGCTGCGCTGGGTGGCTGAACTGGGACGCCAGGTGTCGGCGATCATCACCACCCACGGGCACGCCGACCACTTCGGCGGCAATGCCTTCGTCGTCAAGCGCACCGGCGCCCGCGTGTTCGCGCCGGCCTGGGACGAGACAGTGCTGCGTTATCCCCTGTTCCAGCCGCTATGCCTGTTCGCGGGCGCGGATCCACCAGATTCGCTGCGCGGCAACTTCCTGCTGGCTGAGGCGTCGCCGGTCGATGTGATCTACGACGCCGGGCCGCTAGAGGTGGACGGCGTGCAGCTCGAGGCCGTCTCGCTGGCTGGTCACTCAGGCAACCAGATGGGCATCCTCTACGACGGCGTCTTTTTCTGCGCCGACGTCGTGCTGCCCGAGCGCGTGCTGGACAAGTACCGCATCCCGTATCTCTACTCGGTGCGCGACCACGTCACGTCGCTCGACCGGGCCGTTGCGACGCCACACCGGATCGCCGTGCCGGGGCACGGGCCGTGGACGACTGATCTGGCGTCGCTGGTGGCCTTGAACCGCGAGCGTGTCGATCGCGTCGCCAAGCGGGTGATCGAGGTGTGCCGCTACCCGCAGACGCCGGAGGCGATCCTCGCGGATCTGCTCCAGACGTTCGAGGCCGACCCGAGAGATCCGGCGAGCTACTATCTGTTGCACCCGACCGTCTTTGCCTTCCTCACGTACCTCGAAGCGGCCGGTGAGTTGAACCACCGCATCGAAGCGGGCCAGTCCCTCTGGCGAGCTGTATAGGATGGGGCGCTCGCAAATTCCGGAAATGATCGGTCAGCTGGCGCGTCGGGGGCTGAAGTCCTCATCGAGGATGTTGGCGATCTTCTCGCCAAGCGCGACGGCGTAGTTCGTGCCACGGTCCTCGGGATAGATCTGGGACATCGTGGCCAGGTAGAGGCCGGGAATCGGCGCGCGGTGGGAGGGCATGCGCTCGCGGTGGTTCAGGCCGATGATCGGTTGGGCTGCCGGGGTGCGGAAGACCCAGGACTCCCGCACCCAGTCGGGAGAGAAGTCGGGGTTGAGCTCCGGCAGGTAGCGCAGGTACTCCTCCAGCAGCTCATCTTCCGGCATCGCGAGGTAGCGGTGGTCGGGCTCGACGTACGTGTTGACGTAGAGATAGTGATTGCCGCCACAGTGCTCGGGACCGATGAAGTTGGTGTGCTCGACGACGACGGTGAAGGGCAGCCTGGAGTCGGCGATGTTGAGCCAGTAGCTGTCGGTTAGCTTGCGGTCCATTCGTAGCAGCACGCACGCCGCGCCCTGGTAGCGCGTGCCGGTGAGCTTCGCGCGGTAGTCCTCGGGCAGTGACGGCACCAGGCGGGCGAGCAGCGGCGCTGGCGTCGTCGCGACCAGCGCGTCGACCTGGACGCG
>DATGQR010000410.1:0-3022 GCA_035304105.1 Thermomicrobiales bacterium
CGTTGCGTCGTGGTAGGTGGCGAAGGCACGGGCCGCGAAGATGAGGCCAGGGATGCCGATGAGGAGTGTCAGCCCGAGCACCAATGGATTGAGCCGCACGGTCACCCGCCGATCGCTATCGCCAGCGCGCCGATTCCGATAGCGGTTGCAGCGGCGACTTGCAGGCGCGCCAACCGCTCGCGCAGCACGATGATACCGAGTGCCACGCCGAAGACGATACTCGTCTCGCGCAATGGAACCACAACACCGACGTTCGCGGTCCGCAGTGCGAACAGCACCAGTACGTAGGTGGCCAGCGACAGCACTCCGCCGATCACCGCAGGCATCCGGTTGCGCCGCCACTCCTGGATGACATCGCTCCGTCGCCGCAGCAGGATGAATGGGGTCTGGACGAGCACCGCGACCAAGATGAGACCATAGCCGTAGACCAGCGGATTGACATCCCGGACGCCGCGCTTGTCGATCAGCGAGTAGCCGGCGATGATCAGCCCGGTCAGGGCGGCGTAGAGTGCCGCGCCGCCCGCGCCGTCCTCGAGTCCCCGTCGTGTCACGCGGTAGCCGTGCATGCCGACGAGAGCCAGCCCGGTGAGGATCAGCAGGATGCCGGCGGCCGCCAGCGAGGATGGGCGCTCACCGTACAGCGGCAGCGCCACGAGCGGCACGACGCCGACACCGGTGCCGCGGGCAATCGGGTAGACCAGCGACAGCGCGCCGCGGCGGTAGGCCGCTCCGAGGCTGGCGAAGTAGGCCACTTGCAGGCATCCGGAAATCAGAATCAGCAGGTAGCCGGTGGCGGGGATGTCGTCGCGAATGTAGAGCGGCGCGGCGGCTGGCAACCAGAGCAGGACTGCGGCGGCATTGAAGCAAAAGAAGAACGCGTACGGGTCGACGCTGCGGCGCGCCAGCATGTTCCAGGTCGCGTGCATTACCGCTGAAATCAGCACCAGAGCCACCGCGAGCATTTCCATGCGGGGTAGCATAGAGCCAGCGCGACAACGGATGAAGGGACGGCCGGGCAATGGCCGGGATCGGGGTGAGCAATGGCACGGCGATTGGGCTTCGGTATCTGCACCGACCAGAACCTGGACTGGCCAACGACGGTAGAGCGCTGGCGCTATTTCGAGTCGCTGGGCTTCGACAGCATCTGGAACTGTGACCACTTCGAGCAGCCCTCGCGGCCCGGCGGTCCGTACCACGAAGCCTGGACGCAGCTGGCCGGCCTGGCCGCCAGCACCGAACGGATTCGGATCGGCGTGCTGGTCACTAGCAATACCTTCCGCCACCCGGGCTTGCTGGTGAAGGAGGCGATTACCGTTGACCACATCTCGAATGGCCGCCTGGAGTTCGGCATCGGCGCGGGCTGGTACGTACCCGAGCACGAGGCCTATGGGCTGGAGTTCCTGCCGCCCGGCCAGCGGGTCGAGCAGTTCCGGGAGGCCGTCGAGGTGATGGACCGGCTGTTCCGGGATGAGGAAGTGAGCTACGAGGGCCGGTACTACCAGCTCAAGAACGCGCCCTCGCGGCCACGGCCTATCCAACAGCCGCGCCCACCGTTTACGATTGGCGCGCACCGGCCAAAGATGATGCGCATCGTCGCCGAGTGGGCCGACCGCTGGAACACAAGCGGCAAGGTCGAGGAAGTGCGCGTCAAGAACCAGCTGCTAGACGAGGCGTTGGCCGAGGTCGGACGCGATCCGGACTCGATTATCCGCTCGCTGTACGGCTGGGCGGCGGTGATGCCCTATGACCCGTGGGAATCGGTCGACGCCTTCGAGCACTGCATCGGTGAGTACCGCGAGGCGGGTTTGAACGAATTCATCATCGATCAGCCCGACCCGTCACGCTTCGATGTCGTCGAGAAGGTAGCGAGCGACATCATTCCGCGCCTGCGAGCTGAGAGCTGAGGCCGCCTACCGCTACAGGATCTCGTATTCGCGGTCGATCTCACCGACGAGCGGCAGGGCGTAGTCGAAGAAGGCCGCGCCCGGAGGATCGCCAGGTTGGGCCAGCATCTCTTCCGGTATGGTGCGCTCGACGTTGGCGATCGCGGTGAGCGGCGCCAGGCTGGTGCAGGACTGGTAGGGCGCGCTCGACCGCCGCTCGATGATGACGCACTTGCCGGATTCCCCGCACTCGATTGCCTCCACAGCTGCGCCGCCGCAGCGTTCGGCCTCGTCGAGGTCGATCTGCGAGGCGTAGTCCATCGCGCTGCGCGTGAACGTGCCCGGCCGGTCGAGCCGGGCGCGACTGCCGAACTTGCCCGAGACGAGGCGGGCGACGGCCTGCCCGGAACTGGGAAAGTAGGGGTGGCCGAAGGCGTCCACGTATTCGGGCTCAACGCCTCCGAAGGCTGTCCCGTTTGCCCAGCGGGCCGTCTCCGGCACGATTACCAGCGCGAATCCGTCGCGCTCAACCCGCTGGCTGATGGCGGCACAGAGATCGTCCGGGGAGGCGAAGGGGCGTTCGGGGAGGACCGTCAGCGGTTGAGGCAGCCCATCGGGGATCGCCAGCGAGCAGGCAGCCGCCAGCCAGCCCGCGTTGCGGCCCATGACCTCGATGACCTTGACCGGGTAGAGAGTCGCCGTGGCCAGCGAGTCGACCGTCGCGTCGCGGGTGATCGCCGCCAGGCATCGAGCGGCGGACGGGTAGCCCAGGCAGTGGTCGGTCAGCGCCAGGTCGTTGTCGATCGTCTTCGGGATGCCAATCACCGCCAGTTGCCGATCGCGCTCCCGGGCGCGACGCTCCAAGCGCGCCGCCGTGTCGGCCGTGTCGTTGCCGCCGATGGCGATGACACCGCTGACGTCGAGTTCCTCGAGCCGGTCGAGGATGGCGTCAAGCTGCTCATTGTCGGGACGGAAGCGGGAGGTGCCGAGCGCGGCCGAGGGTGTGTTGCGGAGGCGTTCCAGCGCGGCGTCGGGGAGCGTCGAGAGTTCGCGCAGCTCGCCGGACAGCGCGCCCTGGAGGCCGCGACGCGAGCCGTAGACGGCGCCGAAACGATTCCGCGCTGCCCGGATTATCCCGG
>DATGQR010000411.1:0-4487 GCA_035304105.1 Thermomicrobiales bacterium
GTCGACGACTCCGGCCGCCGAGCGCTTCGAAGCGATCTACTCCGCTCACCATGGGCGCGTCTTCGGGCTGGCCTATCGCATGATGGGCAACGCCGACGACGCCTGCGACATCGTCCAGGACGCCTTTATCAGCGCCTATCAGAACCTCCACAAGTTCGGCGCGGACTGGCCCGACAGGCCGGTCGACGATCCGCATCTGACCGCCTGGCTCCTCCGTATCGTCGCCAACAAGTGCATTGACGCGCTGCGCAAGCGCAAGCGGCGCGCCGGCCTCGACTGGGAGGCCTACGCGCGCACCGCGCCGGCTGCCCCGGCCGACGGCGGCCATCCGGAGGTCCACGCGCTCAACAGCGAGCGCGCCGATCTCATCCAGCGCGTGCTGGACGCCATGACGCCGCGCTACCGGCTCGTGCTCCTGCTGCACGAGCACTACGGACTCTCGGTGCGCGAGATCGCCTCGGCGGTCGAGCGCTCCGAATCGGCGGTCAAGTCGATGCTCTTCCGCGCGCGCGACCAGTTCCGCGCACTCTACGAGCTGGAGGGCGCCCTGGCCCGTGCAGCCTGATCAGGTAATCGGGAGAATGGTGCACCCAATTCCGTGACTTTTGGCAGACGACCGTCGCCTCGGCCAGTGGATATGATCGGTTAGCTTACCGATTGTGAGACCGGAAAGGGTCTCGATGCTCACGGAGCCCGGTACCGGATACGCTGCAGGTGACCGTGTACTGCGGAGCCCTGCCATCCTGAGCACGTCTCTGCGGAGCGCCCCCGACGCGCGCGGCATCTATGAGGCGACGCTCGCGGCGTCGCTCGATGCCCTGGTCGTGATTGACGCCGAGGGCCGTGTCCAGGCCTGGAACCGCTCCGCCGAGGAGATGTTCGGCTATAGCCAGGCCGAGGCGCTGGGCCGTCCAATGGCCGCGCTCATCATCCCGCCGGAGTCTCGCGCGGAGCACGAGCTGGGCATGGCGCGTTATCTAGCCGGCAGCGAACCGGTTTCTCTCAATCACCCCAACGAGATCGTGGCGATGCACCGCGACGGCCGCCGCTTCGCCGCCACGCTGACGGTGACCGCGCTGCCCGGCGACGGCGCGCCGCTCTTTCTGGGCGCGATTCGCGACATTAGCTTGCAGCGCGAGGTCGAGAAGGCGCGCGACAAGATCGAGGCGCAGTTCCGCTCGCTGGTCGAGCACCTGCCGGTCGTCGTCTTCATCGACGCGGCCGACGCGCACTTTACCCCGCTCTACGTCAGCGCCCAGATCGAGGCGCTGCTGGGCTACACGCCCGCAGAGTGGCTCGCCGATCCCGACCTCTGGGTCAAGCGCCTGCACCCCGACGACAAGGCGTTCGTGCTGCGCGAGGCCATGGCCCATGAATATGGCCCGCCCTTCGAATTGGAGTACCGCCTGCTCCACCGCGACGGATCGACCGTCTGGGTGCGCGAGAAGACGGTTACCATCTCCGACGAGTCCGGGGCGCCGCGCTACTCCCAGGGCATCTTCGTGGACATCACCCAGCAGAAGCTGAACGAAGCCCGGCTGCGCGACGCCGAGATGCGCTATCGCTCGCTGGTTGAGCAGACCCCGGCGATTACTTTCCGCAGCGCGCCGGAATCCGTCGACGCTATTACGTACGTTAGCCCGCAGATCCGCGACATCCTGGGTTTCGAGCCTGAAGAGTGGCTAGCCGATCCGCAGTTGCTAGCCAGGCACGTTCACCCCGACGATGCCGAGCGCGTGGACGCCATCATCGCGGAAGCGCTGCGTACGGGCGAGCCATTCAGTTTTGAGTTTCGCCAGGGCACGCGCGACGGCTCCTACGTCTGGCTAGGAGCGAACACCGTCCTGGTGCGCGACGCCGACGGCCGCCCACTCTTCTGGCAGGGGGTGCTGACCGATGTCACCGCCCGACGAGAGGTCGAAGACGCCTACGAAGCCCTGCGCGCTCGCTACCGCCACTTCGCAGAGCACGCCACCGACGCGATCATCGCCATCACCCTCGACGGCAGCTTCCTCTTCACCAACCGCGCCTTTCGTGACCTGACTGGCTACGATGAGGCTGCGCTGACGACGATGAGCCTGGCGGACATGATCGATCCCGCCCACGTGGAGCGCGCCCGTGAGATGACGCAGCATCTGCTGGCCGGCGAGCAGACTGTCTTCGACCGCGAGCGGCTCCAGTTGCGCGTTGCCGGCGGCCGCACGGTCATCGTCGAGATCAGCGCGAGCCTGATCCGCTCCAACCAGGACGTCATCGGCTTTCAGTCCATCTTGCGCGACGTCACCGAGCGCGCACGCCTGGAGGCCGAGCTAGCGCGCCAGGCTTACCATGACAGCCTGACCGGCCTACCCAACCGTTCCCGGCTCTTTGACTATCTCCAGGAAGCGCTGCAGGCCTGCCGCCAGCCGGGCTGCGCCGGCGCCCTGATCTTCCTGGACCTCGACAATTTCAAGGTCATCAACGACAGCCTGGGCCACGATATCGGCGATCAGGCCCTGGTCGAGGTCGGCAAGCGCATCCGCAACTGCCTGCAGCGGGACGACTTCGTGGCCCGCTTCGGCGGTGATGAGTTCGTCCTGATCCTACGCGATACCGCCGATGACGACGCGGCTGCCGAGGTCGCCCAGCGCATCATGGACCGCCTGGCGCAGCCTTTCTCGTTGGCGGGGCGCTCGGTCAACATCACCGCCAGCCTGGGCATCGCCACGTTCGCCAGCGACATCGAGCGCCCCGAGGAACTGTTGCGCCGCGCCGATCTGGCGATGTACCGCAGCAAGGAGCGCGGCCGCAACCGCTACGCCCTCCACGATCAGGAGATGGATCGCATCGCGCTCGACCGCCTGGAACTGGAGGCGGACCTGCGCCACGCCATCGACCACGATGATCTCTCGCTGGTCTACCAGCCGGTCGTGCTGGCCGAAAGCGGCCGGCTCCAGGGCGTCGAAGCGCTGGTGCGCTGGGAACATCCCGAGCGTGGCTTGATGTCGCCGGCCGACTTCATCCCGATCGCCGAGGAGTCCGGCCTGATCGTCAGCCTCGACCGCTGGGTCGCGCGCGAAGCCTGCCGCCAGGCGCGCAGTTGGCGCGACGGCGGGCTGCCGCTGTCCATCAGCGTCAACGTTTCGGCGCGCCAGCTCGACCAGCCGGACCTGGTCGAATTTATCGACAGCCTGCTGAGCGAGTTCGGCGACTGCGCCTCCCAGCAGTTGGTCTTCGAGATCACCGAGACCGACATGATGCGCGACCCCGAGCAGGCCCGCGCCAGCCTGGAGGCGCTGCACTCGCGCGGCATTCGCATCGCGCTGGATGACTTCGGCATGGGTTACTCGTCGCTCGCTCAGATCCGCCACCTGCCGATCGACTACATCAAGATCGACCGCCAGTTCATCAACGAGATCAGCAGCCAGCGCGAGGACCTGATCATTGTCTCTGGCATGGTCGAGCTGTCCCACTCGCTCGGCCTGGAGGTGGTGGCCGAAGGCGTCGAGACGCTCGCCCAGGCGCGCCTGATCGCCGAGCTGAGCTGCAACTTCGCCCAGGGATACTTCTACAGCCACCCATGCTCCGCGGACCAGATCACCGCCCTGCTCCGCGACGCCCACCTCGCCCCCGTATCGGATCTGCTCCCGTCGCCTTAATTCTGATTGCAAGGTAGTCCACGCGATCACCCGCCGTAGGGGTAGAGCTTGTATCCAACCAGTGACAGGTTCGTGATCGAACGCGGATGGAGACAGCATCCACTCCGCAGGTGCCCGACCTCCTAAGATCGTTGGACGCATGAGGTTCCTGCTGAGGTTACTGATTTCGGTTGGCTGATTCGGGAGGCGGTTGATCTCTCGAACGGGGGGCTGCGCTTGCTAGCATCTCCGCAGTGCCGGTCGTGGGCAGCGGGCCCGCGCGCAGGAGAATGGGATGGGCGGCGATGTACCCAGCGGCTTACGACGCCGAGCGAGCCTTCAAGAACCTCCGCGAGTTCACCCTCCAGAACTGGTCCGACGGCGGCGAGATCATGCACTACACCTTCCTCCACATGTCGGAATTCTTCCCGCATGCCATCATCAACCGCGCCGGCCCAATCTCGACGCTCGACGAGAACCCGCGCCGCGACATCGCCGCCTTCGAGGTCGAAACATCGCTCGGGCAGATGACGCTTGACCAGTACGTCGAGCGGGGACCGGTCAACGGCATCGTCATCATCCAGGGCGGCAAGGTCGTCTTCGAGCGCTACCCGCGCATGCGGCGCTCCGACAAGCACCTGCTGATGTCCGTCTCCAAGATCTTCGTCTCCACCGTCGTCGCGATCCTCGAAGACCGCGGGCAGCTCGACAGCGAGGCGCCGGTGGAGAGCTATCTACCGGACTTGGTTGGCTCGGGTTGGGAGGGCGTGCGCGTCCGCGACATCCTCGACATGGCCTCGGGGATCGACTGCCTGGAGTCGGACGAGCCAGGTGCCTACTCCGACCCGTCCACTGGCTACTACCAGTACG
>DATGQR010000412.1:0-8568 GCA_035304105.1 Thermomicrobiales bacterium
GATCCAGAAGTTCATGCTGCGCGAGAAGGAGTGGGCTGGCTACGAGGCGCGTGTGTACGGCGGCTCGACGGGCCACGGATAGGCGGCATGCCGCCGGCAGGGCGCTACATCGGCTTCTCCATCGAGTGTGAGGCGATCGTCGAGGGAGACTAGGCGAGTAGCCGCGCGATGCCGGACACGGTGTCGACGCGCCCGGCGGCTTCACGGTCGAGATCGGGGCGTGCGACGGCAGCGCAACCGGGCAACCGCCTGATTCGTTTTCGGTCCAGAGGCATTACATCCAGAGATTCGATGAAACACCGGCGGGCAGGACGATGAACGATCCCGACGCCAGCACCGACGCGATCCTCGGAACGCCGCTCCTTGAGCGGGGTACGGAGCTGGAGCAACTCGCGCGCCTCCTCGATGCGGCGCGCGACGGCCGGGGCAGCCTGATTCTGCTGGGTGGCAGCGCGGGGATCGGCAAGACCTCATTGGCTCGCACCTTCAGCCGGATGGCCGCCGGCCAGGCGCAGGTGCTGACCGGCGCCTGCGATCCCCTCTCCGCCAAGGAACCGCTCGCGCCGCTCTTCGACATCGCGGCGTCGCTCGGCGGCCGGTTCGCGCGCCTGACCGACCGCGCGGAGCCGCGCCTGAGCCGTTTCCGCACCTTTCTCGATCTGCTCTCGGCGCATCGGCCGACCCTGGCGATCTTCGAGGACGTCCATTGGGCGGACGACGCGACGCTAGACCTGCTGCGCTTTGCCGGCCGGCGCATCGACGCTGTGCCCGCCGTGTTCGTCGTCACCTATCGCAGCGACGAGGTCGGGCCGGGTCACCCGCTGCGGGTCGTCTTCGGCGACCTTGCCAGCCTGCGAGCGACCGTCCGGATCGAGCTCGCGCCGCTCTCGGAGGAGGCCGTCAGGTTGCTGGCGGAAGGCAGCGACCTGGATCCGGAGGCCTTGCACCGGCGGACGGGCGGGAATCCCTTCTTCGTCACCGAAGTGCTGGCGGCCGGCGGGAGGGGCATCCCGGCGACGGTGCGGGATGCGGTGCTGGCGCGCGCGGCGCGGCTGTCTCCGGAGGGGCGGGCGGCGCTGGACGCAGCCGCGGTCGCCGGGTCGCCGGCCGAGCTCTGGCTGCTGGAGCGCCTGCTCGGAGAGCGCATCGCGGGCCTCACCGAGTGCGTCGAAGCCGGGATGCTGCAGGCCAGCGACAATGCGCTGAGCTTCCGCCATGAGATCGCCCGAGAGACGGTCCTGGCGGCGCTGCCGCTGCCGGCGCGGATCGACCTCCACCGCCGGGTCCTGGCCGCGCTGGAGGACGCGCCCGACGGCCACGCCGACATTTCCCGGCTGGCCCACCACGCCGACGAAGGCGGCCTGCGCGACGCGGTCCTCACCTACGCCCCGGCGGCGGCGCGGCAGGCCGCGGAGCTCGGCGCGCATCGCGAAGCCGCCGCGCAGTTCGGGCGCGCGCTGCGCTGGGCGAGCGGGCTGGAACCGGCGCAACGGGCGCGCCTGCTGGACGACTATGCCTATCAATGCTCGCTAATCGACCGGTTTCCGGACGCGATCGTCGCCAATCAGGGTGCCATCGACATCTACCTGGCGATCGGTGACAAGGAGCGCGCCAGCCGCGCCTATTGCCGACAGTCACGCGCGCTCACGATGAGCGGCCGCAATGCCGAGGGCCGGGAGATGTGCCAGGCCGCGATCGACATCCTCGCGGATATGCCGCCCGGCCCCGATGCCGCCTACGCGTACATGAACCTGGCCTATCACCAGATGCTCGACCGCGACAACGCGGAAGCGATTGCCGGGGGCGAGCGCGCGATCGAGCTGGCGCGCCAGTTCGACAGCATCCCGACGCTCACCCAGGCTTACAACGCGGCCGGGTCCGCCCTCATCCTCTGCGAGGACTATGAGCGCGGCCTTGAATATCTGGAGATGAGCCTCAGGCTGGCCGAAACCCACAGGCTCGATCAGGAGGTCGGGGCAGCCTATGGCAACGCAGGCTCAGGGCTCGGCGAGATGCACCAGTTCGCGACGGCCGATACCTGGATCGCTCGCTCCCTCAGCTTCGCGGAAGAGCGCGATCTCGACTTCCAACGCCACTATATGCTCGCGTGGCGGGCGATCTCGCACATGCATCAGGGCCGCTGGGACGATGCCACGCTGGACGCGAGGCAGGTGCTGCGGCATCCGGATGTCGCGGCCGTCAGCCGTATCATGGCGCTGGTCGGGCTCGGCCGGGTGCGCGCCCGGCGCGGCGACCCCGACGCGCTGACAGCCCTCGACGAAGCATTGGAGTTGGCCAGCAGGACCGAGACGCTGCAACGCCTGGCGCCGGTGCGCGCCGCTCGCGCCGAAGCCGCCTGGTTGCGCGGCGGTCACGAGCAGGTCCGCGACGAAGCGCGCGCGGTGTACGACCTGGCCGTGAGCAAGCGGCACCCCTGGTTCGCCGGTGAGCTGGCCTACTGGCAGTGGAAGGCGGGCGATCTCGGCTGCCGGCCGGAGCTGGCAGCCGAGCCGTACGCGCTTCAGATGGCGGGTGACTGGAGCGCCGCCGCCGAGCGCTGGCGGGCGCTCAACTGCCCCTACGAAGCGGCCCGCGCGCTGGCCGAGAGCGACAACGAGGAGGCATTGCGGCTGGCGTTGGAGGAGTTCGACCGGCTCGGCGCCGCGCCGGCCCGCGCCGAGGCCGCCCGGCGGCTGCGCGAGCTGGGCGTGGCCTCGATCCCGCGCGGGGCGCGGCCATCCACCCAGGCCAACCCGGCCGGGCTGACCAACCGGCAGCTGGAAGTCGCCCGGCTGATCGCCGCCGGCGACGGTAACGCCGAGATCGCGGCGCGCCTCTTTATCTCGCCGAAGACGGTCGAGCATCACATCTCGGCGATCTTCGCCAAGCTCGACGTGGACAACCGGGTCGACGCCGCGCTGGCCATCGAGCGCCTGGGCCTGGGCCCGGCGGAGTAGGGGCAGCGGCGCGCCAATATAGGGGCGCGTCCCGATGGCCGGTCGCTGATCAATCGCGCACCATACGAGCATCGAGACATAACCGGCGCGCGCGACAATTCGGTTCGCGCCCCACAGAGGAGGTGGATTGATGCCACGCTATATGGTCGAGCGCATTTTCCCCGACGGGCTGGAGATCCCGGTGAACGGCGAGGGCGCTGGCGTCTGCATGAACGTCGTCGGCAACAACCTGAGCCATGACGTCACCTGGGTGCACAGTTATGTGAGCGACGACCACCGCAAGACGTTCTGCATCTACGACGCGCCAGACCCCGAAGCGATCCGCAAGGCCGCCGAGAACAACAACCTGCCGGTCGAGCGCATTACCCGCGTCAGCGTCCTCGACCCGTACTTCTACAGGCCGGCGCAGTAGGCGCGCGGTTCCAGGCCCGGCCGGGGCGGAGCAGCCGCTCCCCGGCCGGGTTCCGGATTGGGCGATCTATCGGGCCGGCATGACCGGCGACCTATTCCACTTCGAACCAGGATGATCTAGAATGGCTTAGTTGGGTCAGGTCAGGATGACCGGCCCAATGCGGAGCCACGACGCGGTGGCGCCGAGCGCATACCCGGCCGCGTGAAGGAGCGCGACCGGCTGAAAGAGGGGGGGCAACGGATGCCACTCACCATGTCACGGCCCACGGCCGTCTCTTCACCAGCGATCGTCTGGCTCGGAACTCCCGAATCAACCGATCCCACCATCGTCGGCCTCAAGGCCGCCCGGCTGAGCGCCCTGGCGCCGTTCCAGAACGTGCCGCCTGGCTTCACGATCACGGCCCAGGCGCTGCGCGGGCTGCCCCTCGATGAACCGCTGCCCGCGCCGCTACGCGCCGACATCGCCGCGGCTTACCGGGCGCTGGCCGCGTCCGGCGACGGACACACGCCGGAGGTTGTCGTGCGCGCCTCATCCGTCGAGCCGGGCGCATCCGCCGGCAAGCAGGGCCGCTCGCGTCTCAACGTCGTCGGGGAGGATGCCGTCATCGAAGCCGTCGAGGACTGCCGGGCGTCCGCGGCGGCCTGGAGCGCGCGCGGCTTCGGCCAGGCAGGCGACTTCGCCGTGCTCGTACAGCAAATGCTGCGCGCCGATGTCTCAGCCATCCTGTTCAGCGCCAACCCGTTCACCGGCGACGCCGACGAGGCGGTCATCATAGCCAACTGGGGGCTGGGCGAAAGCCTGGTCAACGGCTCGGTGACGCCCGACAGCTGGGTCGTCGACCGCGCCAGCGGGCTGATCGTCGAGCAGCATGTGGGCACGAAGCTACGGATGACCGTCGCGGACATCGAGGGCGTACGCGAGGTGGATGTGACCAGCGCGCTGCGCTACCTGCCGACGCTCACCACGCGGCAGGTGCGCGAGCTCGTGCGCCTGGCGTCGTCGCTGGAAGCGCGGATGGGCTGGCCGGTCGAGGTCAAGTGCGCCTTCCGAGGTGACCGGCTCTATCTGCTGCGCTGCCGGCCGCTCGCCACCCTGGCCAGCTCGACTCTGGCGGCCTAACCACGACTACCCATTGAAGGCCCAGGCGCTGGCGGCATGTGGCCGAAATGTACCTGCTGCATGTATCCCGGCAGGCGCATTTGTGCCAACTCCTGAGAGCCACCGGACAATGTGCTGCGTACCATGAATTGAGGACGCGCCGCCCTGCCTCGGGTTGACGCGACCTGTCCATTCCCACCACAATATCCGGTGGAATGTAGAGTAAAGGTTTAGCTTTTGGCGTGGGGTATCGAAGGAAGGAGTTGGAGCGTTCGACTGCCGGTCCAATGGCAGCTCTGCGTCCGGGGGGAGCGCGGGCGCCGGCGCCGCATGCGCCGGAATCGCCGGCCCCCAATGACTGCACTATGGAGAACCGAGGAGGAGCAGTAAATGCCACGGGAAAACCAGAGCGAGATTCTCCGACTGGTCGACGAAGCGGTCTCGGGCAATCTGACGCGCCGCCAGGTGCTGCGACGCGCCATCGCGCTGGGGCTCAGCGTGCCGGCGATCGGCGCGCTGCTGGCCGCGTGCGGTGACGATGATGACGACGACGATGACGACGGGGCGGACGTGACCTCACCGCCGGCCGGCGACGCCACGCCGACGGAGGCCGCGGAAGAAGAGCCCACCGAGGACGAAGGCGATGCCACCGAAGAAGAGGAAGAGCCCACTGAGGACGAGGGCGATGCCACCGAGGCCGAGCCCACCGAGGACGAGGGTGACGCCACCGAGGCCGAGCCGACTGAGGACGAGGGCGACGCCACCGAAGACGAAACCGGCGACTTCGACTACAGCGACCCGACCACCCCGCCGCCAGTTGCCAACGCCGAGGAAGCCAGCCAGTACGCTGGCGCCCGCTTGACCTACTACGGTGACGGCGTCGGCATCGGCAACGAACTCGACCTGGCCATGGCGCGCCGCTTCACCGAAGAAACCGGCATCGAGGTCGAGGTCATCGCGCGCCCGCAGGACGCGACTGAGACCTTCTCGACCTACCAGCGGCTCTTCCAGGCGCAGTCCGCCGACATGGACGTGATGATGGTCGACGTCATCTGGCCGGGCAGCTTCGCCCAGCACCTGACGGACCTCAGCGAGGCCTTCGCCGACGACATCGACCGCTACTACGACACGATCGTCGAGAACAACACGATCGATGGCAAGCTCGTTGGTATCCCCTGGTTCGGTGACTTCGGCATGCTCTACTACCGCACCGACCTGCTCGAGAAGTACGGCTTCGACGGCCCGCCGGAGACCTGGGACGAGCTGACCGAGATGGCCCAGGCGATCGTCGAGGGCGAGCAGGCCGAAAACCAGAACTTCTGGGGCTTCGTCTTCCAGGGCAACGCCTATGAGGGTCTGACCTGTAACGGTCTGGAATGGCAGGCCTCGTCCGGCGGCGGCACGATCGTCGACCCCGACGGCACTGTGACGCTCAACAACCAGGAAACGATTGACATCTTCAACCTGGCGCGCAGCTGGGTCAACACGATCTCGCCGCCCGGCGTGACGACCTATCAGGAAGAAGACGCTCGCAACGCCTTCCAGAACGGCCAGGCGGCCTTCATGCGCAACTGGCCGTATGCCTACTCGCTGGCGGCCAGCGACGACTCGGCCGTGGCCGACGTGTTCGACGTCGCTCCACTGCCGGCGCAGGAAGGCAACGATCACGTCGGTACTGTCGGTGGCTGGCAGATCGGCGTTTCCGAGTACTCCCAGAACAAGGAAGCCGCCATCGAGTTCACCCGCTACCTAACCAGTGCTGAAGTGCAGAAGTGGCGCGCGATCGCCGCCAGCTTCGTGCCGGCGATGCCCGAGGTGGCGGAAGACCCCGACGTCATCGAGGCGATGCCGTTCCTGGAGACGATGGCCGACGTGGTGCGCGTCACGCGCCCGTCGACGCCGGCCGGCGACCTCTACAACGAAGTCTCGACCGCGTACTTCCAGGGCCTCAACGAGATCCTGAATGGCACCGATGCCGCCGAGGCCGTGCCCAACATGGCTGACGACATCGAATTCATTCTGGGTTAATATCAACTCGCAATCCCTGAAATGCAGGGCCGCTGCCCGGTAGCGGCCCCGCCGAGGTCACAAGCGAGGCGCGATGACCGAGCGGAGTGGGCCTCCCCACTCCGCTCACTCCACACGCCAGAAGGGGGAGGAGACGAGTTGTGACGGTGGAACGTGCCCCACTCGACCGAGAGGAGGACGTGGTTGCGGCAGAACCCACCCGCACGAGCGCCCTCACCCGTAGCCGGACACGCACCGCCTGGCTACTCTTGCTTCCTACTCTGGCCGTTGTCGCGGCCGTCGCGGCGTTCCCGCTCGGGCAGACGATCTACCTGAGCTTCACCAATGAGCGCCTCGCCGACCTGCGGCCCCCGGAGTGGATCGGGCTCGATAATTACCGGCGGCTCCTCGAAGACGACGCCTTCCACAACACAATCTGGGTCACCCTGCGCTTCACGTTGATCACGATCACCGCCGAGTTCATCCTCGGCCTGATCGTCGCGCTGGTCGTCAATTCGCAGTTCAAGGGGCGCGGGCTGATGCGCACCGCGATGCTCGTCCCCTGGGCCATTCCGACCGTTGTCTCGGCCCAGATGTGGGCCTGGATGTACAACGATATCTACGGCGTCTTCAACGACTTACTCAACCAACGGCTGGGCTTGATCGACCGCAACATCGCCTGGATCGCCGACCCGGACTTCGCGCTCTGGTCGGTCGCCGCGGTCGACATCTGGAAGACGACGCCTTTCGTCGCCCTGCTGCTGCTGGCCGGCTTGCAGGTCATCCCGGAAGATATCTACGAAGCGGCGCGCGTCGACGGCGCCAACAAGCTCCAGCAGTTCTATAAGATCACCCTGCCGCTCCTGATGCCGGCGATCCTGGTCGCGCTGATCTTCCGCACGCTCGACGCCCTGCGCGTCTTCGACGTGTTCTACGTGATGTTCGGCGCCCGGCGCGATACGATGCCGATGGCCGTCTACGCGCAGAACACGATCGTCGCCTTCAGCCGCACCGGTTACGGTAGCGCGGTCAGTGTGGCGATCTTCCTGATCATCGCGATCTTTGTCGTAATCTACGTGACGACGCTAAGGGTGGAACGCTCATGACGACAGCCACGGCACGCACACGACCCACCGAAGCGGCCGGCGAACGCAGTCGGGCGCAATCAACCTTGATCGGCATCGTGCGCCGCATCCCGTTCTATTTGCTGGTCGTCGTCATCGCGGTCTACCTGATGTTCCCCTTCTACTGGGCCTTCCGCTCGTCGATCACGCCCAACCGCGACCTGTTCGCGACGCCGGTGCAGTACTTCCCGGAGAACCCGACGCTCGACCACTACCGCGCCGTGTTCTCCGACGACAACTTCATGCGCGCCCTGCTCAACTCGACGATCGTCGCCGCGTCGGTGACGATCCTGGCGCTGATGATCGGCGCCTTCGCCTCCTATGCGATTGGGCGCTTCTCCTTCCGCGGGCGCACGCCGGTGCTCTACATCGTGCTTGCGATGACGATGTTCCCGCAGATCGCCGTGCTCGGCTCGCTCTACACGCTGATCACCGAGCTCGGCCTGTTCAATAGCCTGTGGTCGCTGATCCTGACCTACATGATCTTCACCCTGCCGTTCACCGTCTGGGTGCTGACGACCTTCTTCCAGCAGATGCCCAGGGAACTGGAGGAGGCGGCCTACGTCGACGGGGCCACGCCCTTCCAGGTCTTCTACAAGGTGTTGCTGCCGCTGGCCGCACCGGGCCTGGTGACGACCGGCCTGCTGGCCTTCATCGCTGCCTGGAACGAGTTCCTGTTCGCGCTCTCGTTCACCCAGACACCGAACAAGTTCACCGTCACCCTGGCGATCTTCCGCTTCGAGCCGCAGACGGCCGGCGGCTTCGAGATCGCCTGGGGGCAGATCATGGCGGCCACGATCATCATCACCCTGCCGTTGATCATCCTGACCCTGATCTTCCAGCGGCGGATTCTGGCGGGGCTCACGGCAGGCGCAGTCAAGGGTTAGAGGAGGAGACGGCAGTGGCAAGAGTTTTCTTCGATCACGTCTACAAGATATTCGGTGAGGATATCTACGCGGTCAACGACTTC
>DATGQR010000413.1:0-4716 GCA_035304105.1 Thermomicrobiales bacterium
ACGATCATCGTCGAGGGCAACCACTACTTTCCGCCAGAGACGATCAACCGCGAGTACTTCGAGGCGTCGGATCACTCGACGGTCTGCTCCTGGAAAGGCACCGCGAGCTACTACGACGTCGTGGTAGATGGCGCGCGCAACCCCGAAGCCGCCTGGTACTACGCCGAGCCGTTCGAAGCGGCCAGCGAAATTGCCGGCTACGTCGCGTTCTGGCACGGCGTGCGCGTTGAGGCCTGAGCGCGGCGCTTTTGACGAGTGTAGGCGTGACAAGTACACTCATCGCTTGTGAGGTTTGCGCAGGATCACTGCGCGATGATGACTGCGGATGGCGAGGCTGGTGACAGTTCTTCTGCTGGGGGCAAATCACGACACTGCCGCCGTCGCCGTTCGCGAATGCTTGGCCATTCCCTCCGAGCGCATCGTTGACACTCTCCGCTTTCTGGCCCCCGTGACCGGCGAGCTGGCCGTCATCTCCACCTGTAACCGCACCGAGTTCTACGCGGCTGACCCGGCCGCCGAGCAGCCGCTGCGCGATTTCATCTACCGCCACTCGGGCCTGGATGAGGGCGTGCTCGACCACGCGCTCTACCGCCTGGAGGGCCGCGCCGCCGCGCGCCACCTGCTGCGCGTGTCCTGCGGGTTGAACTCGATGATCGTGGGAGAGCCGCAGATCCTTGGGCAAGTGCGCGAGGCGCTGCAGCTGGCGCGGGAGGCCGGCACGGCCGGGCCGGTGATCCACGCGCTCTTCCAGACGGCGCTCAACGCCGGCAAGACGGCGCGCGCCATGACCGGTATCTCCCGCGGGGCGCTCTCGGTGTCCCAGGCGGCCGTCGATCTGGCGAGAGGGCAGCTCGGGGACCTTGCAGGCCGAACCGCGCTGGTCATCGGCGCCGGCGAGACTGGGGCGATCGTGGCGCACAACCTCAAATCGCGCGGCATCGGACGGCTCATCATCGCCAATCGCACCCGCCAGCGCGCCGAGAATCTGGCTGCCGACCTCCACGGCGAGGCCGTCGCGCTGGACGACCTGCCGGCCGCGCTTGACCGGGCCGACCTCGTGATTTCTTCGACCGGAGCGCCGGGCGTCGTCGTGACCCCCGGTATGCTGCCGGCCAGCCGGGAGCGCGACATCCTGATGATCGACATCGCTGTGCCGCGCGACCTTGACCCGAGCTTGGCCGAGTTGCCGGGCGTGACGGTACGCGATCTGGACGATCTCCAGAGCCTGATTGACACCAACCTGGAGCGCCGCAAGGGCGCGATCGACGGCATCGAGGAAGACATTGAGGAGCGCACCACGGACTTCATGGGCTGGCTCTCCGGGCATCGCGCCGGCCCGACGATCCGCGACCTCTTTGACTTCGCAGAGCAGGTGCGCGCCGAGCAGCTGGCCCGGGCCTATCGCAAGATGCCCAATCTCACGCCGCGCGAGCGCCAGCAGCTCGAAATCTTCTCCATGCAGCTGACCAACGCGTTGCTGCACCAGCCGGTCAGCCAGCTCTGGGACGCCGACAACGCCGCCAGCAACGCCGCGGCCCTGCGCCGCCTGTTTGGCCTGGAAGCGCCCGACGCGGGCGGCGCGGCCACGGAAGCATCCAACGCCAGGGCCGACTCCGCGGCCTAGCAGCCCGAAACCAAAGTCAGGAGGACCGCCTTGACTGAGCCTGCGACCCGCTCCACCAGCCGTTCGGCCGAACTATTCGAGCGTGCCCAGCAACTGCTGCCCGGCGGTGTCAACAGCCCGGTGCGGGCCTTCGGAGCGGTGGGTGGGACGCCGCGCTTCATCCAGGGGGCATCCGGCTCGCGCGTCACCGACGCCGATGAGAACGTCTACATCGACTACGTCTGCTCCTGGGGGCCGCTGATTGCCGGACACGCCAACCCGGTCGTGGTCGAGGCCGTCCAGCAGGCGGCGGCGCGTGGCACCTCCTACGGCGCGCCGACCGAGGGCGAGAACGAGCTGGCAGAGCTAATCATCGAGCGCTTCCCGGCTATTGAGAAGGTGCGCTTCGTCTCCTCCGGGACCGAAGCTGCGATGAGCGCCGTGCGGCTGGCGCGCGCCGCGACCGGCCGCGACCTGATCGTCAAGTTCGACGGCTGCTACCACGGCCACGCCGACAGCATGCTGGTCGCCGCCGGCTCCGGGGTTATGACCTTTGGTCAGCCTGACAGCCCCGGCGTGCCCGAGGCGCTGGCGAAGCTGACGATCTCAATCCCCTACAACGACATCAGCGTCGTCGAGCAGGTCTTCAAGGAGAACGGCGACAAGATCGCCGCCGTCCTGATCGAGCCGGTGGCCGGCAACATGGGCGTCATCCCGCCGACCGAGGGCTTCCTGGAGGCGCTGCGCCAGCTGACGCGGAGCAACGGGGCGCTGCTGATCTTCGACGAGGTCATCACCGGCTGCCGGGTGGCGCGCGGCGGGGCGCAGGAGCGCTTCGGCATCGACCCGGACCTGACGATCCTGGGCAAGATCATCGGCGGCGGCTTGCCGGTGGCGGCTTACGGCGGCTCGGCCGACCTGATGAACCAGCTCTCGCCGGTCGGCAACGTCTACCAGGCCGGCACGCTCTCCGGGAACCCGCTGGCGATGGCCGCGGGCATCGCCACCCTCAAGCTGCTGGATGAGCCGGGCGTTTACGCAGCCCTGGAGGAGAGCGCCGCCTACCTCAGCGCCGGCCTGGGTGACGCCGCCGAGAGCGCTGGCATCGACGTTCAACTCCAGCGCGTCGGCTCGATGATGACCATGTTCTTCAGTGACCAGCCGGCGACCGACTACCAGTCGGCAAAGCGGGCGGACACGGCGCTGTACGCGCGCTACTTCCACGCCATGCTCGACCGGGGTGTCTACTTCGCGCCCTCCCAGTTCGAGTGCGGCTTCGTCTCGACGGCCCACACCCGCGCCGACCTCGACGCGACCATCGAAGCCGCCCACGACGCCCTGAAGTCCCTCGCCGGCTGACCCGAGGTTGCGCCGAGAGCCAGGGGCCCGACGGACATCCGCCCCGGTGGTGCGGCGCGCTGAGCGTTGGTTGGCGGTCAGATCTGCTTTTCGCTTCCTTGATACCGCAACGCCCCTACACCAAACTGCATCGTTCGAGATTTCCATGTGTGGTCAGGTGATTCGGGATGCAGTATGGATGAGGACCTGGCGGTCAGGATTCGCGCAGCGATTCCGTCAGGGCACGGCCGCCGATCTGCCAGGGGAGAGCGCCGGAGGCGAGTTCGTCGTGATAGTAGGCGCGGCAGTCGGGGAAGATCCGCAAGCGGTGGTCGTTCGAGAACTGCAGGAAGAGGTCGAAGCCCGGGCGACGGATCTCGACCTCGGTGACCACCGCGCCGATCAGCACCGTCGCCAGGTCAGCGATGTCCTCGTCGGCGTCCTCCCAGCCGACGACCGGGACGTCCGGCGCGTCGATCCGCCAGGGGCAGTCGATGGCCAGGATCAGCTCGCCGGAAAGCTGGTCACCCTCGGCCGGCTGGAGTTCACCGAAATCGATGATCAGCGAATGGTGCACGCCGACCGACACCTGCGTGCAGGCCTGCCCTTCGAGGCGCGTCGCGATCTCTGCCTGGTGGACGAGGGCTTCGCGGGTAGCCATCAGCGATCCCGGTTTTCATAGAAGGCCTCGTTCGGCTCTTCCCAGTCGTCGGGTACGCCGATGCCGTCGACCCACCAGCTGACGAAGATGTCGTCGCCCTCGGGAGGATCCTCGCCGAACTGGAGCGAGTCGCAGGGGAAGCCGCGCACGATGAAGGGGCCGGTGAAGTGCAGCGCCAGGTCGAAACCGGGGTGGCTGACATCGGCGCGCACGAGCTCGCGCCCGACCAGGCGATCCAGGTGCGCCTCGCGCAGCGGATCGTGCAGGTCTCCCGAGGCGGCCAGGATCGCATCCTCCTGCTCGACGCGCCAGACGCCGTGGATCGAGATGGCGCGCTCTGGTTCGTCGGAGGCGTCCCCGCGCTCGAGTTTGGGGGTGTAGAGGAAGATCGTTAGCGTGGCGGTTTCGGCGTCGAATTCGACCCCGCCGCAGGTCATACCGATCGCGGTCGGCAGCCAGGATTTCTGAGCTTCGAAGGCGTAGATCGTCATTCCGCTCGAGTTGGCTGGGTCAGGCGCGCGATGCGGCCCAGGAAGCCGTAGGCGGCGGGGCCGAGCGCGGTCAGCAGGGCCGGGATGCTGTCGCCGAGTCGGACGAGCACGCGCTGTCCTTCAAAGTCGAATTCGCCCTCCATCTTGGCGCCGTCGGAGAGCAGGAAGGCCAGCGGCAGCTCGCCGTCGGAGAGCGCGATCAGTTGCTCCGGATGCAACCAGAGGAAGAAGGGGTGCTCCTCCGGGGCGACGTTGCGCGGGCGGGCGGCCAGCGAGCCGGCGTAGACGGTGACCGGCACGACCGCTTCGTACTGATCCGACCAGGGGTCGAACGGGGGCGTGCCCAGCCGGCAGTAGACGATCGCCGCCGGGCCGACCTCGCCGACGATGCAGACGTCTTCGATGACATCCGGGCTATGGATGATCAGGGTTTCCTTGAGATTGATCAGACGAATCTCGGCGCCGGTCTCTTCCCTGGCTTCGCGCTGCACGGCGCCGGAGAAGTTCTCACCTTGCTCGACCCAGCCGCCAACGCCGGTGAGGTAGACCAGCGTACGGTTGGCCAGCACGATGGGTGGCCGCGCTGCGACCAGGAAGCGCCCTTCCTCGACCACCAGAACGCT
>DATGQR010000414.1:0-4227 GCA_035304105.1 Thermomicrobiales bacterium
GCCCTCGCTGCGGGGCCGGCCTAGAATCTCGATCGCTGGGCGGGACGCATGGCCAGCCGGGTCACTGGCGGGGCGCCCGGCACGCGTGCAGCCGTTCCGAATCCGGCCCACCATTCCAGGAGTACGATGTCGCAATGAACCAGCCTTCTTCCGTTCCCCGCAGCATTCTCGGGGTCGATCGGGCGGGGATTCCGGCGGTCGGGCCCCGTCCCCCTGCCAGCCGGTGGCAGGCGGCACCCGATTTCCTGGAGTACTGGCGCCGCATCATGGCGCGCAAATGGCTGGTCGCGCTGGTCACGGGCCTCGCGGGGTTCCTCGGTCTCGTCTACGTGCAGAGCATCCCGCCCACGTTCGAGGCGACGGCAACCGTCGTCATCGAGGACGGGCGTCCCGACATCGTCCAGATCCGCGAGGTCTACACGGGCACCCGCGGCAGCCGGGACCATTTCACCACCCAGTCCGAGTTCATCGGTAGCCGCAACGTCGCCGAACGGGTGATCAAGCAGCTTGGCCTGCTGGAGCATCCCGAGTTCGATCCGCGCCAGCAGAAGCCCTCGCTCGTTTCCCGCGCCATCGGCGGGGTCCGGAGTCTCCTGCTGGGCGGGCGGAACGCCGGGCCGGCATCGGAGCAGGACCTGATGAACGCGGTGGTCGACACGTTCGCGAAGCGCCTGGACGTGGAGCCGGTCCGCTCGACCCAGCTCGTCAAGGTCCATTTCTCCTCGCGCAACCCGGTTCTTGCCGCGCAGATCGCGAACGCGATCGTCGACGCCTACATCAACGCGGACATGGACGCCCGCTACGCCGTCGCGAAGCAGGCCCATGCCTGGCTGTCGGAGCATGTCGAACAGCTGCGGCGCAACCTGACCGCGTCCGAGCTCGCCCTGCAGTCCTATCGCGAGAAGAAGGGCCTCATCGACAAGGCCAGCGTGGCCCAGGCCGGCGCAGCCCGACAGCTTGAGGCCATCATGCAACGGCTCGTCGAGGCGCGCGTGCGTCGTTCGCAGGCCGAGGAGCAGTACCAGCAGATCCGTGGGCGCTCGGTCGAGGCCAACGAGTCCGCGCCCACCGTGCTCGCCAATCCCTCGGTGGCACGCGCGCGCGAGGTCCTGGCGGATGCGCGGCGACGTATGGCGGACGCCTCGGTTCGCTTCGGCGTGTCCCACCCGCAGTACCAGCTGGCGGAATCCGAGCTCGCCGCGGCGCAGGCCGCGTACCGGTCGGCGGTCGAGACGGTGGTCCGGGCCATCGCCAAGGAGTTCGAGGCGGCGCGGGCGGTCGAGAAGTCGCTCGAGAAGGAGCTCGCCGATTCGCGGGGCGCGGTGCTCGGACAGAACCGCGACGAGCTGGAGCTCGCTGCGTACGAACAGGAGGTCCAGACCAATCGCCAGCTGTACGAGACCTTCATGGCGCGCCTGAAGGAAACGAACATCGTCAGCGACATCCAGAACCCCGTCGCGCGGGCGATCGACCCCGCGGTGCCGCCCTCGATCCCCGACAAGCCCGCCAAGCTGCCGCTGCTGCTGGCGTTCCTCGCGGGCGGCCTCATCTTCGGCGTGGCCGCGGCGTTGCTGAGGCATCGCCTGGACGACACCATTGCCACGGTGGAGCAGGCCGAGAGCCTGTTGTCGGTCCCGGTCATCTCCGTGCTGCCGCGAGTCCGCCGGCGCGAGGCGAGCGACGTCCACCGCATGTTCGTCGAGCATCCCGACAGCGGATTCAGCGAGGCCATCCGCACGGCGCGTACCGCGCTGCGCCTGGCGACGATGGGGTCCACCGACGGCAGCGTCATCATGGTCACGTCGTCGCTGCCGCAGGAGGGCAAGTCCACGGTGGCGCTCAACCTCGCCCTCGCGCAATCGCAGGTCGCGAAGACCGTGCTGATCGAATGCGACATCCGCCGGCCGACCTTCGCGGCCAGGCTGGGGCTGGCGAGCGGCACCGTGGGTCTTGCCGAATGCCTGCGCGGCACCGTCGAGCCCAAGGACTGCATCTACCGGGTGACGGATACGAAGCTGCACTGTATCTTCGCGGGCAGCCAGCTCGACTCGCCGCTCGAACTGCTGTCGTCCCCGGCATTCCCCGACCTGATCGCGCAGCTCCGGACGCAGTTCGACACCATCATCCTCGACACGCCGCCCGTCGCGCTGGTGTCGGACGCGGTGGCGCTGGCCGAGCGCGCCGACGGGATCATCCTCGTCGTGCGCGCCCATGCGACCTCGCACAAGCTCGCCGCCCAGACGATCCAGAGCCTGTCGCGCGCGGGCACGCCGATCCTTGGCGCCATCATCAGCCAGCTCAACGTCAAGCGCGCCCGCAAATATTACGGCGAGTACGGCGTGTACGACGCGGCCGGGTACGGCGGCTACGAGCGCGGCACGCGCCCGGAGTAGGGATCTTCCGTGGCCATGGCCGGGTTCGGCGCGCCGGTCGATTCGCCCCCGAGGGCGCTGGGCCGCCTGGTGATCAGCTCCGAGCAGGGGGCGACGGCCTTCGTCGCGCTCCTCTTCGCGCTGGCGGTCGCCTTCACGCCCTGGGAGGCCTTCGGCGGCGTCTACTTCTACGACTTCTACGTCTATGTCGAGACCTTCAGGCCGGGTACCGAATCCGTCTGGGAGATGCACGCGCCCAGCACGCTGGTCGAGATATTCACCCGGGAGGTGCTCTGGGACGAGTTCGTGCGCTTGTTCGTGGGGATCGCGGGCGATCCCGTCATCGTCCTCAGGGGCATCTCGGTCTTCGTCCTGTGGCTCAATTCGTACCTGCTCTATCGGCGCTACGGCTTCCTGATGCCGACGGTGCTGCTGCTCAACCCGCTGTTCCTCGACTTCACGCTGTCGCAGCTTCGCCTGGCCTTCGCCATGGCGATTCTCCTCGTGGCGCTGTATGCCCGCCCCCGTCCGGTCTCGCTCCTGCTGGCGCTCGCGGCGCTGTTCATCCATTCGGCGACGCCGATCTTCGTCACGATGTTCCTTGTAGTGAAGTACGTCGAGCGCCACGGGCAGGACTGGCAATTGCACCGCATCCTCCTGCTGGGCGGGTCGGTCGTGCTCGTCTTCGTCGTGCTGCTGGCCTTCGGCCGCGACGCCCTTCTTCTCGCGATCGGCGACCGCAGGGCCTTCGTGTACGCGGAGTCGCCGGCGAGTGCCTCGCTCAGCTACGTCCTCGTCTGGATGGGCGTACTCGTCATGCAGGTCATGGCGGGCCGTGACTACCTGCGTCAGCCCGACAATCTGTACGCCGCAATGAACATCTTCCTTTTCGTCGGGCTGACGCTGGCCGGCACCTACGGCTCGCGCTTCGCCGCGGCGGCGTTCCCGCTGGTCGCCGCCTCGCTGCTCAACCTTCCGCCGGAGAACCGGAACTTCGTGATCCCGGTGTTCCTCGTCTTCCAGGTCCTGCAGTTCCTCTACTGGTTCGCCATCGTCTACTGACGGCGTTTCCCGCCCCTTTTCCGCTGACTTCCCCCTGGCCGGCCGCCCTGCCCGCCCTCCCGTTCGTCTGGCCGCTCCTGCCGTTCGGGGGGGCCGCGCCGCCCTCGCGCGATGCGAGGCCTATCGTGCGATGGCCGTCGCCCGAAGTGTGACGAAGTTCCTTGTCAACAGGGCCAGTGCCTCGGCGCACCGAGGCGTGGGATTCAGCATGAAGCGCTCCGACACCCGATCCCCGAACGCGCGCCCGATGGCGGATGCCATCCGCGCCGCGATGCGACGCCCCGGACTCCTTGCCTGCCACGGGCTGGCAGTGGTCCTCCTTTCCGCCTGTGGCGGTGGAGGCGGCGGCGACGACCCCCTCGCCATGGCGCCCCAGGAGCCGGTTGCCGAGGCCCCCGGCAACGGCCTGAACCTGCAGGAGCAGGGTGGCGGCCCAAACCCGCCTCGATGGAACGCGCCGGGCGCCGACTCCGACGTGGCCGACGTCGAGGAGGCGGCGCTGCGCCGTTGGGGTCGCAATCGCTGGAGCCGCAACGATTCGTCGCCTTCTCCGGCCCCGAGCCCTTCTCCGGCCCCGGCGCCTGCGCCATCGCCCGCGCCATCGCCCGCGCCGTCGCCCGCGCCGTCGCCCGCGCCGTCGCCCTCGCCGGCCCCTGCGCCGATTCCCGCGCCCGCGCCGGCCCCGAGCCCTTCTCCGGCCCCGGCGCCTGCGCCATCGCCCGCGCCATCGCCCGCGCCGTCGCCCGCGCCGTCGCCCGCGCCGTCGCCCGCGCCGTCGCCGGCGCCTGCCCCG
>DATGQR010000415.1:0-5867 GCA_035304105.1 Thermomicrobiales bacterium
CCATGCAATAGCATAAACAAGTATCCTGGATCAGCATAATATCAAGCGCGGCTACTCATCGGATGGTGAACGATGACCCCGAACTGAGAACGAGGCAGTACATTTCGCGGTCGTTCGCATTCCACCAGGCAATGCTATTCCTTGCCGTTCACAGCCGATATAGTGGAGAGGCTGGCTCCCCGGCCAATGACGGAGACGAGTGTGGGCGATGGATGACCAACGGCGGAGGACCGAGCGCCTGCAGCTGCTGAATGGGCTCAATGACGTCGAGCTGGTGGTGCTCAACGAGCGCTGGGCGGGGAGGACGTCGTTCGAGATCGCTGGCACCCTGGGGATCAACCCGAACGTCGCCCGCTACCACCTGGCGAACGTCTACGACAAGCTGGGCATCACCTACCAGCCCGGCGGCACGGCGCTGGGGCGCCTGATGAGTTTCTACGAACTTGCCGATGATCCCGCTGCGCCGCGCATCCCCCACCCCGACAACCTGACCAGCGAGGAGCTGTACTCGCCGGAGCAGCCGTCCGGCCGCGCACTGGAGTTGGTCGCCGAGGACGATGAGGCGCTGCTGGCCCAGCGGCCGGGGCGCGACGCCATGCCGTATGTGGAGCCCCGCGAGCCGCGCTCGCCCTGGCCGTTCATCGCGGCAATCCTTGCGTTCGCGCTGCTCGTCGCCCTCGCGCTGATCCTGATCATCGGCGGCCGCGACGGTGACGACGACGAGCTCGCCCCGGCCGACGCGACGGCGACCCAGGTGACGGCTGATCTCGACGCCTCGGCCACGGCGCTGGCCGAGCAGGCGCTGCTCAGCCAGCAGGAGCTGGACGCCACCGCAACCGGGCTGGCCGTTCAAGCGACGGCGGAGCGCGAGGCCGCGGCCGCCGCCGAGACGGAGGCCGCCAACGCCACGGCTAGCGCACAGCTTCCGCCGACCGAGATCCCAACCGAGACGCCGACGGAAGAGCCGACGCCGGAACCCACACCGACCGAAGAGACGCCGACCGCGGAGCCGACCGCGCCCGGGACGGCCACGCCGACCGAGCCCCCGCCGCCCACCGTGACGGCCGGACCCGGCACGCCCACGCCGGTCCTCGGCGAAGTCATCTACGAGGCGGACTGGGAAGCGGAGCCGGACGAGTGGGAGCTCGATGAGAACTGGCAGATCGTCGACGGCGCGCTGGTCAGCAGCGGCGAGGGCCGGCGCGAGCTGATCGCCCCCATGGAGTTGATCGACTTCGAGGCGCTGGAGACGGCCGACTACGCCATCGAGGCGGTGTTCTCGCTGGTCGAGCTGGAGGAGTGCGACGGCGTTGCCGGGCTGCTGGGACGCGCCGAGCTCCAGGAGCTGGAAGAACAGGAGGGCGACACCTTCTATACCGGCTACGCTGGCGTGGCCTGCCTCGACGAGTGGCGCATCCTGATGATCCCTGACACCGGCGCGGAGCCCGAGGAGCTGGAGAGCGGCGACCTGGATCCCGACGACCAGCCGCACACCTACCGGATCGAATTCGAGGGCCAGACGGTGCGCTTCTTCATGGACGGCATGTTCCTGGGCGAGGCGGACGACGATACCTACGCCGAGCCCGGCGTGGTCGGCTTTTTCCTCTACGACGAGGTCAACGTGCGGGTCGACGCCTTCCGCGTCCTGTCGCTGGATGAGGCGCCCGGAGCGGGCTAGCTCGTACTAGAATCCCCCTGACCCGGCAATCAATGCGGCGCGCCCCACCGGGGGTGATGCTGCCTACCGCCGGCCTTGATCCACACGTCGAGGAAGCGAGGGGGAGGCGTGGACTACCGGCACATACTCTGGGAGCAGCGGGACGGCGTGGCGATCATCACGCTCAACCGCCCCGAGGCGCTGAACGCGCTCAACTATGCCCATCTGGAGGACCTCAACCACGCAGTCGACCGCGCCGCCTACGATCCCCAGGTGCGCTGCCTGGTGATCACCGGGGCCGGGCGCGGCTTCTCGGCGGGCGCGGACGTCAAGGAGTGGGGCTCCGGCGGCGGTGAGGGGGAACCGGCGGCGAGCTGGATCGATCTGGCCCACGCGCTGATCACGAAGATCTACCGGCTGCCGAAGCCGGTGGTCGCGGCGGTCAACGGCGTCGCCGTCGGCGCGGGCTGCGACATTGCGCTGGCGGCCGATCTGCGGGTGGCCTCGACCAACGCGCGCTTCGGCCAGGCCTATGTGCGGGTCGGCTACTGCCCGGACGCCGGCGGCTCGTATCTGCTGCCGCGGCTGATCGGCGAGGCGCGCGCGATGGAGATGATCTACACCGGGCGGATCATCGAGGCGGACGAGGCCGACCGCTACGGCCTGCTCAACCGGCTGGTTGAGCCCGAAGATCTGATGCCGGCGGCCCTGGAGCTGGCCGGTCAGCTAGCCAAGGGGCCGACGGTGGCGATCGCCCTGGCCAAGGAGAACATCCGCAAGAACGCGCTGGTCAGCATCGAGGACGCGCTGCGGAACGAGCGCCGCGCTGGCGAGATCTGCGGCAAGACCGAGGACGCCAAAGAAGGGCTGGCGGCCACGCTCGAGCGCCGCCCGGCCAACTTCAAGGGCCGGTGACGTGCGATGAGCGTCGAGAGCGCTGAGGCGGCGGAGCGGCCCGCCGCCGTCGACTGGACGCGCCCCGCGACAACTGATGCCGCATCCCACCCGCTCTACCCGCTGTTTTACCCGCGCTCGGTGGCCGTGGTCGGCGCGTCGCCGAAGGGCGGCTACGGACTGGCCGTGGTCAACGGGCTGCGGGCGGCCGGCTTCAGCGGCCCGATCTACCCGGTCAACCCCAACTACGACGAGATCGCTGGCCTGCGGGCCTACCCGTCGCTGGGCGCGATCGGGACGCCGGTCGATGCCGTGGCGATCGCCGTGCCTGCGCGGGCCGTGCCCGGCGTGGTGCGCGAGGCGCTCGAGGCCGGCGTCCGCGGCGGCGTGGCGTTCGGCAGCGGCTTCGGTGAGGCCGGCCCGGAAGGCCAGGCATTGCAGGCGGAGCTGCGCGCGCTGTGCGGCGACCGCTTCCCGCTGGTCGGCCCCAACTGCCTCGGCGTGGCCAGCTATCTGGGGAACGCCGCGCTCTGGGCGATCCCGCTGGGCATGGGCGGCGAGGCCGGCGCGGTCGGGCTGGTGGCCCAGAGCGGCAACATGGCCCTGACGCTGATGGCCTCCAGCCGGGGGCTGAAGCTGGCGCACATCGTCTCGACCGGCAACCAGGCCGTCGTCGATAGCGTGGACGTCATGAGCTTCTACCTGGCCGAGCCGAGGGTGCGGGCCATCGGCGCGATCATCGAGGGCTTCGCCGACATCGACAAGTTCCGCCGGGTCGCCGCCCAGGCGGCCGAGCGGGACATCCCGATCGTCGCCCTGAAGCTGGGGCGCTCGGAGAAGGCCCGGCGCGCGGCCGTGGCCCACACCGGCTCGCTGACCGGCTCCGACCAGCTCTACGACGCCCTCTTTCGGCAGTACGGCGTGCTGCGGGTGGACGACCTCGACGAGCTGGGCGAGACGGTCAAGCTGCTGGCGTCGGAGCGCCGGCCGCGGGGCCTCGGGCTGGGCGTCTTCGCCAGCTCCGGCGGCGAGTGCGGACTGGCGTCGGACCTGGCGGCAGCCTCGGGCGTGGAGCTGCCCGAGCTGGAGCCGCAGGTGCGCGAGGAGCTAGCGGCGCTGCTGCCACCCTTCGCCAACCCCCTCAATCCGCTCGACATAACCGCGGCCGGCTGGGGCAGCCGCGAGATCAACGCTGGCGCGGCGGCCCGGCTGGCCGCGA
Source organism: Thermomicrobiales bacterium (assembly GCA_035304105.1). GTDB lineage: Bacteria > Chloroflexota > Chloroflexia > Thermomicrobiales > CFX8 > JAUIIK01. Next base: position 3,771 of record DATGQR010000415.1, read on the forward strand.
CGCCGGGCGTCGACATCGTGGCCTACGTGGGCGACGTCACCCGCAAGTCCGGCACGCTGGCCGAGACGGGCTGGGAGCCGATGATCGCAGGCCTGGCCGACGCCGCCGCCGCGACCGACAAGCCGGTCGCGGTCATCAACACGATCACCGACGTGGCCTACGAGCTGACCGACGCGCTGGACGCGGCGGGCATCATCCAGCTCACCGGCATGCGCACTGCCATCCGGGCCATCGCCCACGCCGGTCGCTACGCCCGCTGGCAAGAGCAGCGCGGCCCGTGCCCGGGCACGCCAGCGGTCAACCCCATTCGCCGGATAACCGCGCTCGATCTGTTGCCTCCGCCTGGCAGCGGGGCCGTCTCGGAGACGGTCGTGAAGCAGGTGCTCACGCTCTACGGCATCCCGATTCCGGACGGCGGGCTGGCCGACTGCGTGGAGTCGGCGCTGGAGATCGCCGCGGCGGTCGGCTACCCGGTGGCGCTCAAGATCGAGGCCGAAGGGCTGGCGCACAAGACCGAGGCCGGCGGGGTGGCGCTGGGAATCGCGTGCGGCGACCAGCTGCGGGCGGAGTATGCCGCCTTGCTAGAGCGGGTCGCGGCTCACGTTCCGGAAGCGGCCGTGCGCGGCGTGCGAGTCGAGCGCATGGGCGGCGGGCTGCTCGAGTTGATCGTCGGCGGCCGCAACGATCCCGACTTCGGGCCGGTCGTCGTCGCCGGGCTGGGCGGCGTGCTGGCCGAGGCGCTGGGCGACGTCGCGACCCGGCTCGGCGCGGTGGACGAGGTCGAGGCGCGGGCGATGCTCGGCGAGCTGCGCGGCGCGGCGCTGCTGGGTTCGTTCCGCGGCCGCGCTGCCGTCGACGTCGCCGCCGTCGCAGACGTGATCGTGCAGGTATCCCAACTGCTGGCCGAGCTGCCCGAGGTGCTGGAGCTGGACCTCAACCCGGTCCTCGCCGGCGCGGAGGGCGAGGGCTGCATCGTCGTCGACGGGCTGGCTGTGGTCTGAGCGCGGCGCGGTTTCGCTCAACGACCAGGGCGTCTACTCGTTAAGCCATTTGAGGGCACCAAATCGTCGGGATTTTCGAGATCTATGTTTCATGTGGCGGAGCATCGTCCCCCCTTTAAGGGGGGACGCCATGCTCTGCCGCCAGATGAATTGTCATCTGGCGGCGGGCGCCAGGGACACCCCTTCAGCCCCACCGCCAGATGGATTCCTTCATATCTACGGTTAAGTTTGAAGCTTTCCATCTGGCGGCGGACGCCAGGGACACCCCTTCGGCTCCGCCGCCAGATGAATTTCGGCGCTGTGACGGGCAAACGGGGGGCAATTCGCGGATTTGTATCTCGAAAGCCCGACGATTTGACCCCCTCAAATGGCTCGTTAAGTAGGCGGGTGTCATGGTCAGGGTCGAAGCGGGTACCCGACTCCTACGCTGATGGGCAGGCTCGGTTTCGGCGTGCGGTCCGGTGATGCGCAGCGCGGGATTGCGACGCGGCTAGCTGGCCGATCCGTCTCCGGCCCAGGGTGGCGGGGCGCCCCAGCGGTCGAAGTAAGTCGTCTCGGCGGTCGGCAGGCGATTGGTCGGGCCGAAGCGGCCGCGGGGATAGCCGAGCGGGATGCACAGGTGGAACTCGGCCGTCTCCGGGATGCCGAGCAGCGCATAGACGCGCTCCATGACCTGCGGGTGCAAGGTCGTCGGCACTGAGCCGATGCCCAGCGCGCGAGCGGCCAACATCAGGTTCTGGACGCCGGGGACGACCGAGTTGGCGTGCGCCGGGCGCTCCGAGAGCACCAGCACGATGCAGGGCGCGTCGGCGATCTCGTCGGCCAGCAGCGCGGCCGAGCGGGGCACCTTCTCCTCGGCCGGGATGTCCTCGCGGCGCGTCCAGGGCTTGCCCTCGTCGCGGCGCTTGGCCCACCAGGCTTCGTGGTAGAGCTTGCCGAACTCCCGGATCACCTCGCGGTCGGTCAGCACCAGATAGCGGGCGGGCTGGGTGTTGCCGCCGCTGGGCGCCTTGGCAGCCGCCTCGATGATCGTCCGGATGTCCTCAAGGGGGATCGGGTCCGGCCGGAAGCGGCGGATCGATCGCTGGGTGAAGAT
>DATGQR010000416.1:0-4803 GCA_035304105.1 Thermomicrobiales bacterium
AACCTGACGACGGGTGAGCCGGCCGCTCCGGGCTGCTTCCAGGAGTTCCTCAAAACGCGACTGTCGGTCGGCCTCCATCGATCTCTCCTCCCTGCGCACATGAAGGGCCGGCTGCTCGCGGCCGAGAAGCCAGGTGCTCCGCCTGGGTCCGGCGACGATCGAAGTTGCCGCTAGCTAGCCCCTTCGTTCGCAAGGGACTAAATACCGGCGCAATTCGCGGACGTCACCACGCGAAGTGCGGACCCGCACAGGCTTTCGGTGCGAGCGCTGTCGGGAACAGTATTCCGATGCTCGCTCGCTGTCAATAGCCCGAAGTGGTGTAGCCAGAAATTGCATCAGCTGTCTGGCCAACCCCCTTGCAGTGGATAGCCGCCAGGGGTAGATTGCCAGCCAACGTGACCCGTGGAATAAGCGATCGGAGCGAGCGCCGTGCTGCTCATTGACGGCCATCTTGACCTGGCGATGAATGCGCTCAACTGGAATCGAGATCTGAAGCTGCCGGTCCACGAGACCCGCAAGCTCGAAGCGGGCATGACCCAGAAAGGGCGCGCGGCAGGCACGGTGGCCTTCCCCGAGATGCGCCGCGGCGAGATCGCCGTCACCTTCTGCACCGTCATCGCTCGAGTGACCCAGCCCGACGCCGTCCGCGAGGGCTACCGGACTCATGAGATCGCCTATGGACATGCCCAGGGGCAGCTCGCCTACTACCTCGAGCTCGAGCGCCAGGGCGTCATCCGGATGATCAGCGACTGGCCTAGCTTCGAGCGCCACCTGCAGGAATGGCAGGCAAATCCTGACACGACCCCTCTCGGCATGGTGCTGACGATGGAGGGCGCGGACCCGATCGTCGAGCCGTCCCAGATCGGCGCGTGGTGGGATCAGGGGCTGCGGGTCGTCAGCCTCGCTCACTATGGCCCGAGCGCATACGCGAAAGGGACGGAGAGCGTCGGTGGCCTGACCGACAAGGGCCGGGAGCTGCTGAGCGAGATGGACCGGATGGGGAAGATGATCCTCGACGTCACCCATCTTTCGGACGACAGCTTCTGGGAAGCGGTCGAGCGCTTCAAGGGCCCGGTCCTGGCGACGCACTCGAACTGTCGAGCGCTCGTCCCCGGCGACCGGCAGCTGACCGACGACATGTTGCGCCATCTGATCGAGCGCGACGCGGTGATCGGCGCGGTGCTCGATGCCTGGATGCTCCAGCCCAACTGGATCCGCGGCGAGACGACGCCTGAGAACGTCACCCTGAACAATGTCGTCGACCACATCGACTACGTCTGCCAGCTCGCCGGCAACGCCCGCCACGCGGCGATCGGCTCCGATCTCGACGGCGGCTACGGCACCGAGCAGACGCCCAACGACCTCGACACCATCGCCGACCTCCAGAAGATCGCCGATCTGCTGCGCGACCGCGGCTATGCCGAATCCGACATCGAGCTCATCTTCCACGGCAACTGGAGCAATCTCCTGAAGCGGGTGTGGGCAGTGTAGCGCCGCAATCCCACCATGAATCCATGAATCCCGGAATGTGCGCTCTGGCTGACCGCTCAAGCCGGTACGCTGGCGGTTGCTCCCCTCCTCTGAATATGCGAGATTAGGCGGTCAAGGCGAGACCGCACGCAACTTCCTGGAGGGGAATCCGAATGTCGGTGGATCCAAGCCTGTATCAGTCATTGAAGTGGCGCTTGATCGGGCCGCACCGCGGCGGGCGCGTCGTCGCGGTGGCCGGACACCCGACCGAGAAGGCGACCTTCTACTTCGGCGCCTGTGCCGGCGGCGTCTGGAAGACCGAGGACGCCGGGCAGTACTGGGAGTGCATCAGCGACGGCTACTTCAACACGGCGGCCATCGGCGCGCTGGCCGTGTCTGAGTCCGACCCCAACGTGATCTACGCTGGCACCGGTGAGACGGCCATCCGCGGCAACGTCTCCCACGGCGACGGCGTCTACAAGAGCACCGACGGCGGGCGCACGTGGGAGAACGTCGGCCTCAAGGACACGCGCCACATCGCCAAGGTGCGCATCCACCCCCAGAACCCGGACATCGTCTACGTGGCGGCGCTGGGGCACGCCTGGGGGCCGAATGAGGAGCGCGGCGTCTTCCGCTCGACCGACGGCGGCAAGACCTGGTCGAAGGTACTCTACAAGAGCGACAAGGCCGGGGCGATCGATCTTTGGTTGGACCCCAAGAACCCGCGCACGCTCTACGCCGCGATCTGGGAAGCCCAGCGCTACCCGCACAAGCTCGTCTCCGGCGGCCCGGACAGCGGCATCTGGAAGTCGACTGACGGTGGGGACACCTGGGAGGACATCAGCCGCAACCCAGGCCTGCCGCAGGAGGGCGTCTACGGCAAGATCGGCATCTGCGCCTCACCGGCCAAGCCGGATCGGGTCTGGGCGCTGATCGAGCATGACGAGGGCGGCATGTACCGCTCCGACGACGGCGGCAAGACCTGGAGCAACATTTCGACGATGGGCGAGCTGCGCCGGCGCGCCTGGTACTACATGCACGTCATCCCGGACCCGTCGGACGCCGACACCGTCTGGGTGATGAACCTGCAGTGCTGGAAGTCGATCGACGGCGGCAAGACCTACGAGGCCATCCCGACGCCGCATGGCGACAACCACGACCTGTGGATCGACCCCGAAGACAGCAATCGCATGGTCCAGGGCAACGACGGCGGCGCCAACGTCAGCCTCAACGGCGGCCGCTCCTGGTCCACGATCTTCAACCAGCCGACCGCGCAGTTCTATCACGTCACCACCGACAATCGGCACCCGTACTGGGTCTACGGCTCGCAGCAGGACAACACCGCGCTCGGCCTGGCCAGCCGCTCGGCCAACGGCGCGATCACGACCCAGGAGTGGATCCAGCCCGGCGGCGGCGAATCGGGCTACATCGCGATCGACCCGCGCGACCCGAACATTGTCTACGGCGGCGCGATCGGCTCCGGCCTGGGCCACGGCCGGCTGGTGCGCTACGACGGCAGCACCTTCGAGGAGCGCCTGGTCACCGCCTGGCCGGAGGTGATGGGCATGGGCCGCGGCGCGGAATCGGTCAAGTACCGCTTCCAGTGGACCTTCCCGATCGAGTTCTCGCCGCACAACCCCGAGGTGCTCTACGCCTGCTCGCAGTACGTCCACCGCTCGACCGACGAGGGCCACTCCTGGGAGGTCATCAGCCCCGATCTGACGCGCAACGACCCAGAGAAGCTCAAGCCCTCCGGTGGACCGATCACCCGCGACAACACCGGCGCCGAGTACTACTGCACGATCTTCGCGTTCCACGAGTCGCCGCACGAAGAGGGCGTCTTCTGGGCCGGCAGCGATGACGGGCTGATCCACATCTCGAAGGACGGCGGCGCGAACTGGCAGAACATCACCCCGCCGGCCGGGCTGCTGCCGGAGTGGGCGCTGATCTCGATCATCGAGCTCTCGCCGCACGACCCGGCCACGGCCTATGTCGCCGCGACGCGCTACAAGCACGACGACAACACGCCCTACTTGCTCAAGACCAACGACTACGGCGAGACCTGGCAGCTCATCACCAACGGCATCCCCGAGGACGACTTCACGCGCGTGATCCGCGAGGATCCCAACCGCCGCGGGCTGCTCTACGCCGGCACGGAGACGGGCCTGTACGTCTCCTTCGACGACGGCGCGAACTGGCAGCGCTTCCAGCTCAACCTGCCGGTCTGCCCGATCTACGACATCACTATCAAGAATCGCGACCTGATCGCTGCCACCCACGGCCGCAGTTTCTGGATCCTCGACGATCTCACCCCGCTCTACCAGATCGACGAGGAGGTCCAGAACGCCGACATGTGGCTCTTCAAACCGGCCAAGGTGCGGCGCTTCCGGGAGTTGGGCCGCTACGGCCAGAACGTCGGCGAGGGCAAGAAGATCTACGGCCGGATCAGCGGCATGTTGCTGACCAGCTACCATCGTGAGAACGAGCAGGGCGAGATCGAAGTCGAGCCGCTCGACGCCGGCAAGAATCCACCCAACGGCGCGATCATCCACTACTACTTCAAGGAAGCGCCCGAAGGTGAGGTCAAGCTGACCATCCTCGATGAGGATGACAACGTCGTCCGCGAGTTCTCCAGTGAGAACAAGAACGGCGTGCGGGTGCCCAAGGCCGCTGGTGCCAACCGCTTCGTCTGGGACCTGCGCTATCCGGACGCCACGCCGGTCGAGGACGGCGTGGAGCCGAACCGCCGCCTGGCTGACGCCCTCAAGGGGCCGGTCGCCGCGCCCGGTAAGTACAAGGTGCGCCTGGAAGCCAACGGGCAGACGATGGAGCGCAAGCTCAAGATCAAGCGGGACAAGCGCGTCAAGGCCTCGAAGAAGGAGCTGCGCGAGCAGTTCGATCTTCTGATCGCGCTGCGCGACAAGCTCAGCGAGCTGAACTCGACGGTCAACGACCTCCGCAAGGTGCGCGCCCAGGTGTTGGCCTGGATGGAGCGCACGGACGACGAAGACATCAAGTCTCAGGGCCAGGCGCTGAAGGAGCAACTCGACCGGTTGGAGGAGGAGCTCTACTCGGTGCACGCCGCCGACCCGCGCGCCCTGCCTGGTGGCCTGAGCGACACGCTGGGGGCGCTGCCGCCGCAGATCGCCAACGCCGACCGGCCGCCGACCGTCCAGCAGGTCGAAGCCTCCGAGAAGGTCATGTCCGACGTCGGCGCCAAGCTCGAAGAGTTCCGTCAGCTGCTGAGCGAGGAGGTCCGCCAGTTCAACCGCACCGTGGCGGAGAAGGGCCTCGAGCCGGTCCAACCGTAGGGAACAGGGAAGAGGTAACAGG
>DATGQR010000417.1:0-9834 GCA_035304105.1 Thermomicrobiales bacterium
TTGAGGGAATCTCGACATCCGGGTGCGGGCTCTTGATGATCATCCACGGCCTCCTCGCTCGGTGTTAGACGGCGTACGACGGCGGCGCGAACCGGGACTAACGAGCCAGCGCCCCCATTGGGTCCCAGGCGGGCAGCACGATCGGTTCGAGATCCAGCGCCGGGCGCACCTCCTCCGGCAACCGGTCGCGATGGGCGGCGATCTCGAAGACGTGTTCGGCGAACCAGTTGTCATTCATCGTGAAGAAGCCACGCACGCCGGCCTTCTCGCTCCATGAGTTCTCCACCCGCCAGCGGCGCACCTCGCCACCGATGACGTCCACCCCGGTGAAGAGCATTGCGTGCGTCATCAGCGTGTCGTGATAGAGCAGCCGGTCCGCCTTGTCGAGCGTGAAGTCGACGCCGTAGAGGGCGTCCAGCTCGTAGAGGTTGGCGTCCCAGAGCCCAAGGTGCCGGTGCATCATCTTTCCGACGTCGCAGCCGAACCAGACCGGCTCGCCATCCTCGATCGTCTCCCGGGCGATGCGCTTCATCAGCTCGATGTCGACGTTCAAGTACTTGACCTGGTCGCCGCCGACCACGTTGCCCAGGTACTCAACGGTGTAGGTACGGTTCGGCGGGTTGTCCGGCCGCGGATCGTGGACCAGGCACACGTAGTCGTCGATCGGCACGGTCACGTACTTCTCGGCGAACTCCCTCGGCGTCATCGGATCATCGCGCTGGAACTTCTTGTCGCGGTCCATCCACTGCCACTGGACTACCTCCGGCGGCGTGCCCAGGTGGATCGAGAGAACCGTGTAGACGTCTTCCAGCACGCGCTGCTTCTCGGCCTGCAGGGCTTCTTCGCTCGCGCCCTTCGCGCGCGCCGCCCGGAGATCCCGCGCGCCCTCCCGGAGGATGCTGAGCAAGATCTGATTCATCCGGCGGGTGGCGCCCGAGGACTGGGTCTCCGGCATGGCTGGCTTCGGCACTAGGCCATGCTTCTTGACCAGCGCGACGAACATGTTCCACTGCCCGCCATCTTCCAGTGGCTTGTCCAGCAGGAAGCTCACCGTGCGGTCGTCCAGTGGCCGGTCGGCCGTCTCGATGATCGCCTGGAGGAAGTAGTTGGCGCGCTCCAGCTTGTCCCAAAACAGGACGTAGGTCTGGCTGAACTCGAAGTCCTTGAGGTTCATCTTCTGCTTCGCACCGACCCGCAGCAGGTTCATGCCAGCGAACGCCCAGCAGCGCCCGCTTTGCCCCTGGCTGGTGACCTTCCAGTCATCCAGCACGGTCGAGAATGTGTGGTCGGTGTTGTTGACCACTTCCCGGTTCAGCGCGATGTGATCGACCGACGTGCGGGTAACGGCGTTCTGGGCGATGCGCCGGGTCGGCTCGGCTTTGAAGCGCTCGCGCATCGCCGTGAGCGTCGCGGCGTCGAGCGCTCCTTCGATTTTCGAGGTGGTGCGTGGGTCCTGCGTGACGGTCATGCTCCGCTGCCTCTCTTCTCCTGCGATGGGATGTGTGGGAGTCATGGTAATCGATCGGCGCGGCGTGTGCGCGACGATCAGGCTTCGCGGTGAGGCTCTCCGGCGCGCATAGGGTGGTAGCGGGCGATCAATCGCCCGAGTATCGAGACATGCGTGAGGTAATCGACGGAATGTGAAACGATGAGTGGGTTCGAAGCGATGCGCCAGGCACCGGCCAGGCCGAGCCGGAAACTTCGCTCAGGCTGAAGGCAGCAATCGATCGCTTCCGTGGCTTCGGATCCCGTTCGGCGCCTCTATCACCCCTTCGCGTACGAAGGTTGCCCGCTATTGCCAACGAGCTCGTCGGTCGTTTTCACCGGGATGCGCCAGTCGAGCAGTGACTTGTAGGTCTTCGGCGTGACGAGCGTTTCCGTCTCCCGAACGCCTGGGATTGCCGAGATCGTGTCATTGACCAGTGCGGTGAGAGAATCGAGGTCCCGGACCACGACGAAGGCGATCAGGTCAAAGCGTCCCATGGCGGTTACCACGAGCGTCGATTCAGTGAGATCGCTGATCGCCTGGGCCACCTCATCGAGGTGATAGCCATCGATCTTGATGCCGACGATCGCGAAGATGTGGTAGCCGAGCGCCCTCATATTGGGCCATATAATCGGCGCGATGATCTCGCGCCCGATCAGCGCCTCGACGCGACGTTTTACCGTCGCTTCGCTCGCACCGGTCGCCCTGGCCAGCTTTGCGTACTGCGCCCTGGCGTCTTCCTGGAGCAGCCGGATCAATTGCAGATCGAGTTCATCCAACATATTCGCAAGCACCCCTCATGTATTGGGAAACCCCAAGCCAGCGCTCATGTCCCCTTCGTCGATGCTGCTCCTTGCGTCTATGTCGGCATCGGGAGCAATCGCACGACCTGCTCAGAACGGAGGTCGAATTCTCCGGGTCGTTCAGCATGAGGAACCGCGCCAGGCAACGATGACGACACACAATTGCATCACGTCGCGGTGTTCGTGACAAGCGAAATTCTCGCATCTTTGAGAAGCAAGCCCGTCGCGCGTTAGCGGACGGCACGGTCACCGCTCGAGCGAAACCTCACGTGTCTCCCCCCGATGCCGACCAGGTCGACCTGTGAGCGACATGCTCACTGCTTTGCTGGATTCTCGCGATGGCGCCGCTGGGCGCTACACTATCCAACCAGCGTGCCGGGGGTCCCGGCGAATGGGGCAGCAACCAAACCTGGATTGGATCGTGGGGCAGGTGGTCGAGCAATTGCAGGGACGGCTGGCGCTCTCCTTCGACGTCGGCGGGACGTTCACCGACTTCGTCATCGTCGACCTGGACATCGGCGAGGTCGTGCGACGTCACAAGGTACTGACGAATGCGCAGTTCCCAGCGCGTGGCGTGCTGCGTGGCTGGCGCGACCTGACGAAGAACGGCGAGATTGCCGCGCATGACGTCGGCCTGGCGGTCCACTCGACCACGCTAGTGACCAACAGCATCATCGAGCGCAAGGGCGCGCGGACGGCCCTGCTCACCACGAAGGGCTTCCGCGACATCCTCGAGCTGGGACGCGAGCAGATGTACGACATCTACGACCTTTTCGCCCCGCCGCCCGAGCCGCTCGTGCCACGCCCGCTGCGCCTTGAGATTGACGAGAGGGTAACGGCGAGCGGTGAGGTGCTGCGCGTCCCGTCCCGCGAGGAGATCGCGCGCGTCGTCGAGGAACTGCGCGCCAACCAGATCGAGTCGCTGGCCATCGCCTTCCTCCACAGCTACCGCAACCCGGCCAACGAACACCTGGTCGCCGAGTCGATCCAGGCGGCCATGCCCGAGCTGACCATTTCGCTCAGCTCTGACGTCGCCCCGATCGCCGGGGAGTACGAGCGCACGTCGACCGTCGCCGCCGACGCGTTCACCAAGCCGGCGCTGGCGGCCTACGTCGGCGAGTTGCGCCGGGAGCTTCGGGATTCGGGGCTGCGAAGCGACCTGCATCTGATGATGTCCTCCGGCGAGATCGCCTCGGCGGATACGGCGGTCAAGCGTCCGATCCGGCTGCTGGAGTCGGGGCCCGCATCCGGCGCGATCGCGGCGGCCTTCTACGGGCGCATCGCAGGGCATGCGGACGTGCTCTCGCTCGACATGGGCGGGACAACCGCTAAAGCCTGCGTGATCGAGGGCGGCAAGCCGGAGATGGCCCAACTGCTGGAAGCCGCGCGGGTGCGGCGCTTCATGAAGGGTTCGGGCTTGCCGATCGTCGCGCCGGTGGTGGATCTGATCGAGATCGGTGCCGGAGGTGGATCGATCGCCCGCCGCGACGAGCTGGGGCTGCTCAAGGTGGGGCCGGATAGCGCCGGCGCCGATCCCGGTCCGGCCTGCTACGCGCTGGGCGGCGACCAGCCGACCGTCACCGACGCCAATCTGCTGCTCGGCTACCTGGACCCCGGATACTTCCTGGGAGGCGAGATCACGCTCGACCGGTCGCGCGCCGAGGCGGCTATCGAGCGACTGGCCGCGGAGCTGGGCCTGAGCCCGCTGGAGACCGCCGCCGGCATCCACCGGGTTGTCAACGAGAGCATGGCCGCCGCCGCGCGGGTGCACATCATCGAGCGCAACCGCGATCCGCGCTCGCTGGCGGTAATCGCCTTCGGCGGTGCCGGACCTGCCCACGCGGTCGCCGTGGCGCGCATCCTGGGCAGCCCGGCCGTCATCTTCCCGCCGGGCGCCGGGGTTGCCTCGGCCCTGGGCGCGCTGGTCGCGCCGATTGCCTTCTCGGTCGGCCGCACCTATCTGACGCGCCTGAGCGAAGCGGACTGGGACGCGATCAACCGCCTCTATCGCGATCTGGAAGCCGAGGCGCTTGAGGAGCTGCGCTCGGCTGGCGTCGACTCCGCCGAGGTGACCTTCCGGCGCTGGGCGGAGATGCGACTGGAGGGCCAGTACCACGAGATCGAGGTGCCGCTGCCAGGTGGCGAGCTGGGGCCCGACCAGCTCACAACCATCCGCGCGGCGTTCGAGGCAGCCTACAGGCGCCGCTACGGGCGTATGCTGGAGGGGCTGCCAATCGAGAGCCTGCAGTGGCGGCTCACCGCGACCGGGCCCGAGCGCGCCGTCCAGCTGCGGCGTCAGGACGGGGACGGCGGCGACGCCAGCGACGCGCTCAAGGGCCACCGGCCGGTGTACTTCGAATCGCACGGCAAGGTCGAGACGCCGGTATACGACCGCGAGCGGCTGCGCCCGGGAATGGCATTCGTCGGCCCGGCGATCGTCGAGGAGCGCGAGTCGACCTGCGTCGTCCACCCTGGCGACCGCGCGCGCGTGGACGAATACCTCTCGCTGATCGTTTCGTTTGGAGCCGCTGAAGCGCTGGAACAGGACGAAAAGTAGATGGCGATCGCACCAGGCCAGGAGCGCGGCACCGCATTCGACCCGGTCTCGCTGGAGATCATGTGGAGCCGGCTGATCAACATCGCCGACGAGATGTGGACGACCGTGCTGCGCACCGCCGTCTCGACGATCATCGGCGCGGCCCAGGACTTCGGCTGCGAGCTGCACGACCGCAACGGCGACTCGCTGGCGCACTCCTACCGCTCGATGCCGGTCTTCAACCTGATCATGCCCGAAGTCGTGCGGGCGATCCTCGAGAAGTACCCGCGCGAGCAGATGCAGCCCGGCGACGTCTTCACCACCAACGATCCCTGGATCTGCGCCGGACACCTGGACGACATCGCCATCGTGACGCCGATCTTCCACAAGGGCGAGGTCATCGCCTTCGCAAATACGGTGGCGCACACCTCATCGATTGGCGGCGCGCTGGACGGCATGAGCGTCAAGGACCTCCACGAGGAGGGGCTATTCATCCCCGTCCTCAAGCTCTACGACCGCGGCGAGCCGAACGCGACGCTGTTCGAGATGATTCGCAACAATGTGCGCCAACCGGAGATGGTGCTGACCGATATCGAGGCGCAGGTGGCTGCCAACGTGGTCGCGGAGCGGCGCCTGACCGCCTTCATGGAGGAGTACGGCCTGGACTCGCTCGAGGAGCTGGGCGCGGCCGTCCAGAGCCGCACCGAGGAGGCCATGCGCCGGGAGATCGACGCTATCCCGGACGGCGTGTACGAGGCCGATGAGTGGATCGAGGGTAACGGCGAGCCGCTGCTGCTGAAGGTCGCCATCGAAGTGCGTGGCGACGAGATGCACGTCGACTACGCCGGCTCGGCGCCGCAGACACTGGGCGGCGGGATCAACTGCGTCTTCAATTACACCCGCGCCCACACCGTCTACCCGCTCAAGTGCCTGCTCTCGCCGCGCGTGCCGAACAATGAGGGCAGCTTCAAGCCGATCCATGTCAGCGCCCCGGAGCGCTCGATTCTCAACGCGCTACCACCGGCTTCGGTCAATTCGCGCACCAAGACGGGTTGGCACATCCACACGCTGATCTTCCGCGCGCTGGCCGAGGCACTGCCGGAGCGGGTTCAGGCCGGCAACGGGCTGATGTACACCTTCAGAGCCTACGCGCGCGACGCGGACGGCAACCCGCAGAACGCGCACTTCATCTGTGGCGGCGGTCGCGGCGCCGGCTACGGCAACGACGGCGTCACACGCAACTGCTTCCCGTCCAGCGCCGGCAACGTCCCAATCGAGATCTTCGAGAGCCGCGTCCCGCTGCTGGTGGAGGAAGACACGCTGGTCGATAACCACGGCCGGGGGCGCTGGAGCGGCGCGCCGGGCCAGCGGGTAACCGTCCGCAAGCTCCCGGGTTACGAGCGGCCGGTGAACATTTACGTCCACCCCGACCGGCTACGCTTCCCGGCGCCGGGCCTGTTCGGCGGTGAGGCGAGTCAGCTCAACAAGCTGCTCAAGAACGGCCAGGATCTGGCCCCCGACGGCCGCCTGGACAACGGCGAGATCGTCCTCACCGGCCCGGACGACACGTTCACCTCGATTGTGGCCGGCGGCGGGGGCTACGGCGAGCCGGAGGCATAGCCACGCGTTCATCACGCCGCCGGCGCAGGATGAGTGCATCATTTGCGCTCGGGCTTATAGCGTGTTTGACGGCTCCCGGCCCCGACGTGCAACCGAAACACGCCCGCCTGCCACTTGTCGCTCCCCGGCGAACCTGCTGTGCCCCACGTCACCCTTTGTACTCAGAATGACGTGGGGGAGAGGGACCGAAGGGCTCTTGTAAGCGCAAAGATCCGCAAGGGTGCCGGCTAGCCGTCAACCACCGGCAGGCCGCGCGGCAGCACGTACTGGGCGGTCGTATCGCAGTACCAGTCGCCGGTAAGGCGCCCCACGGCGTCGAGCCCCTGGAGATCGATCCGGTTGCGCTCCATCAGCAGATCGTCGCGGACGTGAATCCGCACCACTTCGGCAATGACCAGATGCGCGCCGTAGGGCAGCGTGCCGACCGGCATAATCTGGCGCGCGACACACTCGAGATTGGCCGGCGACTCGCCCACCCGCCTGGGGCGGACGACCTCGCTGGGGATCGGCGTCAGGCCCAGCGCCTCGAGCTCGCTGACATCCGGCGGCCAGTCGGCGGCCGTGCGCGCCATCAGCGGCCCAACGTCGGCGCTGACCGTATTGACGACGAAGTCGCCGGTGTGGCGGATGTTCCGTAGGGTGTCCTTGGTTTCGCCGTCCCGCGCGCCGACCGAGATCGCGATGTGCGGCGGCGTCGAGGTGATCATCATGAAGAAGCTAAACGGGGCCAGGTTGTCTACGCCCTCCGGGCTAAGGGTCGATGTCCAGGCGATCGGCCTGGGCACGACCAGCGCGGCCATCAGCTTGTAGACGTCGGCCGGGTCCATGCTTTCCGGAGCGAACTGCGCCATCGCCGCCCTCCTCGTCGCGTGCCCGTGATCGGCGTGGAGGACCATTCTCGCCCGATTAGTGACCGGCTGTCATGTCCCCTGGCAAGGTCGTATCGAGAGAGTCACTGCATCGGACACACGCTCATCAGCGCTGGTAGCTTGACAGACACCCGAGGAAAGTCGCCATCTTGACAGGACAAACAACACCGGGGCGCCCGCTGGATCAGACCTATCCGGCCGAGGCGGCGCGCATGGCCTCCTGCTTGCGGGCGCGGTTGCGGTCGTGGGCAGAGAGGAGCGCCTTGCGGAGACGGAGGCTCTTCGGGGTGACTTCCAGCAACTCGTCGTCCGCCAGGAAGTCGAGCGCTTGCTCCAGGCTGAAAATCACCGGCGGTGACAGCCGTTCAGCGTCGTCGGAGCCGGCGGCCCGCATGTTGGTCAGCTTCTTGCCGCGGCAGACGTTGATCGGCAGATCCTCCTGGCGCGGGTGGTAGCCAACGATCATGCCCTCGTAGACCTCGGTGCCCGGCTCGATGAAGGTCACGCCGCGCACCTGCGCGTTGGCGATGCCGTGAGTCAGCGCCGTGCCCGGCTCGGTCGCCACCAGCGCGCCCGAGCGGTTGGACTCGATCTCCCCCATCCACGGCTCATAGCCGGTCAGCCGCGAGGCCATGGAGCCGTTGCCGCGGGTGGCCGTCAGGAAGGCATTGCGCAGGCCGATCAGCCCACGCGTCGGGATCGTGAACTCCAACCGCACGTGCCCGCGGCCGTCGTTGACCATATCGAGCATCCGCGCCCGGCGGCTGCCGACGAGCTCGGTCACCGGGCCGACGAATTCCTCGATCGTGTCAATCACC
Source organism: Thermomicrobiales bacterium (assembly GCA_035304105.1). Taxonomy (GTDB): domain Bacteria; phylum Chloroflexota; class Chloroflexia; order Thermomicrobiales; family CFX8; genus JAUIIK01. Next base: position 8,133 of record DATGQR010000417.1, read on the forward strand.
AGGTGCTCGACCGGCTCCATCAACTGACCGTCGACCTCCCGGGTGATGACCTCGGGACGCGAGACCTGGAACTCGTAGCCCTCGCGGCGCATCGTCTCGATCAGGATGGAGAGGTGCAGTTCGCCGCGCCCGGCCACCGCGAAAACGTCGGGTTGGTCAGTGCGCTCGACGCGCAGGGCATAGTTCGTCTCCAGCTCACGGAAGAGCCGCTCGCCTAGCTGCCGGGAGGTCGAGTACTGCCCCTCGCGGCCGGCAAGAGGCGAGGTGTTGACGCCGAAGGTCAGCTTCAGGGTCGGTTCCTGCACCGGGATTGCCGGGAGCGCCTCGGGGTGCGCGGGGTCGGCCAGCGTCGCGCCAATCTTCGCATCGACGAAGCCGGTCAGCGCGACGATATCCCCAGCGGATGCCGACTCGACGCTCCGCCTCGTCAGGCCCTCGAAGGTGTGGATAGAAGTCACCTTTTGGATGACCGGCTCGCCGCCCGGTTCGACATGCGCCAGGTTGTCCCCGACGGAGACGCTGCCACGCTCGATCTTTCCGATGGCGATCCGCCCGCGGTGCGGGTCGTAGCCCAGCGAGGCGATCTGCAGCCGGAAGGGCGCGGCGTGCTCGACGCGCGGAGCCGGCACGGTGTTCACGATCGTGTCGAGTAGCGGGCGCAGGTCACCGGCCAGGTCGTCGGGAGTGCTGCCGGCGCGGCCTTCCTTGGCGATCGCGTAGATGATCGGGAAGTCGAGCTGGTCGGGGTCGGTCGCCAGGTCGAGGAAGAGATCCTGGGTGCGCTCGACCACTTCGGCCGGCCGGGCAAAGGGGCGATCGACCTTGTTGACGACGACGATCGGCGTGAGCCCCAGCGCCAGCGCCTGGCTCAGGACGGCGCGCGTCTGGGGCATCGGCCCCTCGACGGCGTCGACCAGCAGCAAGCAGCCATCGGCCATGTTCAGGACACGCTCGACCTCCCCACCGAAATCGGCGTGGCCGGGAGTGTCGATAATGTTGATCTTCACGCCATCGTAGCTGATCGAGGCGTTCTTGGAGAGGATCGTGATGCCGCGCTCGCGCTCAAGGTCGTTGGCGTCCAGAATCAGCTCGCCGGCTGCGTCCGGATCGCGGAAGATGTCGGCCTGCTTCAGCATCCCGTCGACGAGCGTGGTCTTGCCATGATCGACGTGGGCGATGATGGCGATATTGCGGATCTGGTCCTGCTTGGTGGCGGTTGTTGTGGTGCTCACGGGCTGTGGGTCTCTTCACGTTCTGGCGCTGACGTCAGGGAGCAAATGGCCCGTCCGCGCTGGACGGGCCATGCACAATCCGTAATTGTAACGCGTGAAGGCCAATCCCTGCCGGGCTCAGGCCAGCGCCTGCTCCAGGTCGGCAATGAGATCGTCGGCCGACTCGATGCCGACCGACAGCCGAATCAGGCCGGGATGCTGCGCCCATGGCGAACCGGGGATCTGGGCCATCAGTTCCGGCTCGGTCTCAAGCCAGGCGGTCGGCGGGAAGATCAGCGATTCGACGCCGCCCAGGCTGGTCGCCAGCTTGAAGACCTTGGTGCGCTTGGAGATGCGCCGCGCCTCGGCCGAGCCGCCCTCGACCTCGAACGACACCATGCCTCCGAAGGCGCGCATCTGGCGCTTGGCCAGCTCGTGGTCCTTGTGGTCCGGCAAGCCAGGATAGATCGCGCGCTTGACCTTCGGGTGCG
>DATGQR010000418.1:0-3879 GCA_035304105.1 Thermomicrobiales bacterium
CCTAGGCGCAGACCGGCAGAGAATAGCATACGGCGGGTCGAACCAGAGGGTCGACAATCATGCGGCGGGGCGCGTATCCTGAGCGGCAGGAGGTGTTCGGTGAGCGCGAACAGCCCGGATTACGATCAACGCTATCGCGAGGCGGCCGGACGCGTATTCGCCCGCCTGCGCGCCGAGCAGAACTGGTCACTGCGCGAGTTTGCCGACCGCGTGGGCGATGTCGCCCACACCAGCCTGTACGCCATCGAGCGCGGCGAGTCGACGCCGAGCTTGGGGATTCTGGGCAGGGTCGCGGCGACCTTCGGACTGGACCTGACCGGCATGCTGCTGTTGATCATCGACGAGATGGATCCCGAGCCGGCCGCGCTGTCCGGGCTCTTCCTGCGCTTCCGGGAGCTTTCCCCCGAGCAGCGCGCCGAGGTGGCCAAATTCATCGACTTCCTGGAATACCGCGACCGGGCCTGACCTTGTTCGCTTGCCGGGGCTGGGATACTATCGAGACTCACGCCTTGCCTGCGTAGCCGCTGCCCACGAACGGAACGGAAACTCCATGGGACGCCAGCTTCCAGCCATCGTCCAGGACACGCGGCAGATCGCCCGCGTCGCCGATTCGCCGTCTACCGTCGCGCGCGTCGTCGCCGCGGTCGCGCCGGACGTCATCCGGCTGGCCGAGCGCGCCGCGACCGAACGGCTCGCGCGCGGCCGCCGGAAGCCGGAACCGCCAGCGGGCGCGAACTACACTGAGGCGATCCATCTCTCGGAGGTCGAGATTGACATCGCCATGCCCTTCGTGCGCCGGATCACGATGCGCAACCTGACCGCCTGGCAGAACAGCCCGGTCGAGGTCGCGCCGGTCGAGCCAGCGGAGCAGCGCTCGGGCGGCAAGCTCCGCAAGGCCGGACTGCTCGGCGCCAGCGGCATGATCGCGCTTGCGGCCGGAATGATGATGCGGCGCATCGGCCCCTTCGCCAGCGGCCGGCAGACGATCATCGACGTGCCCGGCAGGGCCAAGCCGTAGCAGCACATTGGGTACCCGGTCGCCCCTGATCCGCCGCCTCACGCACCTGTCCTCATCCCTGATAGCACTGCTGACGCTGACCGCCTGTGGCGGCGCGGATGCCGCGCCGACGCTCGCGCTCGCGACCAGCGCGCCACGCCTTGAAGCGACATTCACTCCGACATCCGAGGCAGCCGACCCAACGCTAGCCCCGACCGCGACCGCCACCTCGCCCGCGGCATCGGCCACACCGACGACCGCCCAGGCTACGGCGACGCCGACCATCGAGCCGTCACCTACCGAGACCCCGACGCCCGAGCCAACCGCGACGGCTACCGACACTCCGACCCCGACCGAGACGCCCGTCCCGCCGACGCCGACCGTCGCAGAAGGAGCCGTCGTCATCACCTGGATCGACTACGACCCGGCGGTCGGGCGCGACGCGGACGGCGAGGCGGTCTACATCGAGAACCAGAGCGCCGAGCCGGTCGACATGACGGGCTGGGTGCTGTCCGACATCGCCGAACACATCTACGTCTTCCCGCCCTTCGTCCTCCAGCCCGGCGCCCAGGTAATCGTCCACATCTGCGCTGGCGAGGACAGCGCCGAGATCCTTTATTGGGGCCGCTGCAGCGCCATCTGGAACAACGACGGCGATACCGCCTACCTCTACGACGCCACCGGCCGCCTGATCGCGAGCTACAGCTACTAGGTCAGGTCGCGGCAAGTTGTGCAGCCGTCACGGCCACCCTTTGTCATCCTGAGCAAGCCCTCGCAGCGAAGGATGACGGGCATGGGGCTGATGAACTTCCCTCCGGCATGCATCCCTGGAAGAGACTCGGCTAGTAGTCCGGCGCGCCGCCGGCTCCTCGTGACAGGAAAAAGCAGCCCGGCTATGGTTTGAACGCAAGCGCACGAACGAGGTTAGGAGCAGTTGGAAGATGACGACGACGGCACCGAGCGGGCTCGCAGCACATCCGGACGTGGCATCGAACATCGCACTGATGGAGGTCTGGCTGAAGGCGCGGCTGGCCTATGACAAGGGTTCCCCGGGAGTCGCCGTGGCGATCGTCCACGACCAGGAACTGGTCTACGCCAGCGGCTTCGGGTACGCCGACGTCGAGTCCGGCGCACCGGTGACGGCGGATTCCATCTTTCGCATTGCCTCACACTCCAAGCTCTTCACGGCGATCGCGATCATGCAACTGCGCGACCAGCGCAAATTGCGGCTGGACGCTCCGATCATCGACTACCTGCCCTGGTTCAGGATCCAGAGCGATTTCGTGGACACGCCGCCGATCACGATTCGCCACCTGCTGACGCACACATCCGGCCTGCCACGCGAAGCCGGCTCTCCCTACTGGCAGGAGTTCAACTTCCCGACAGCCGACGAGGTGCGCGAGCGGTTGCCCGGTCAACGCGCCGCCCTGCCGGCCGAGACGCGCTGGAAGTACTCGAACCTCGCGCTGAGCCTGGCCGGAGAGATCGTGACAACCGTTTCGGGCCGGCCCTACGCGCGCTACGTCCAGCAACACATCCTCGACCCGCTCGGGTTGGCCAGCACCAGTGCCGTCTTCCCGGACGCGCACCGCGAGCGGCTAGTCACCGGCTATACCCGTAAACTCCCGGGCACGCCACGCGAGCCGCTGCCCTTCATCGACGCCGCCGGGTTAGCCGCGGCGACCGGGTTCTCGTCGTCGGTCACGGACATGGCGCGCTTCATCGCCTGGCAGTTCCGGCTGCGCGAGCAGGGCGGTGAGGAGGTCCTGAAGGCCAGCACGCTGCGCGAGATGCAGCGCGTTCACTGGCTCCAGCCCGACTGGAAGAGCGGCTGGGGCATTGGCTTCAGTATCATCCACACCGAGGAGCGTGACTTGATCGGCCACAGTGGGGGCTACCCCGGCTATCTGACGAACACGCGCATCAGCCCAACGGAGAAGGTCGGCGTCGCCGTGTTCACCAACTCGCTCGACGGCGAGCCGCAAAAGCTCATCGAGCGCATCTTCGAGTGGGTTGCCAAGCCCCTCGTCCGGGCTGCCGCCGGGGAATCCGGGACGGAGCCGGACCCAGCCTGGAAGCAGTACGAGGGCACCTACCGCAACCTGTGGAACGATTCCCATGTCCTGCCGCTCGACGGCAAGCTGGCGATGGTCGACCCGACTCTCGACAACCCGAAAGCCGACTACTTCACGCTGGAACCGGTGTCCGAGCATACCTTCCTGCTGGAAGGCTCCGGCAGCGCCGCGCTCGCCGAGCCGGTCTTCTTCGAGCTCGGCCCGGACGGCGTCGCCACGCGTATGAAGGTCGGCGACAACTGGTCTGAGCGCGTCAGCTACGAGACATAACCCCCGGCCTCGAACCCGTGGATCACCCTGAGGGCGGGTGTGTCTAAATCCGCCCCCAGATGTGCGGCTCTAGTCGGCGACTTCGGAGGGCTCGACGATCGGGTAGGGCACTAGTGGGTCGGGCGGCGGTTCGCCGAAGAGACCGCCAGCGCGCTCGAAGGGCAGAATCTCGTCGGGCAACGCGTCGTGGTGCTCGGCCGGCATGAAGTACTCGCGGTCGGTGCGCACCCGGATGACCTCGGGAATCCAGCGCCCCTCGATACCCTGCGGTCCCATCTGGGTGCGGTGCTCGTTGAGCGCGGCGATCTTGCGGTCCCGGTAGGCGCTGGTGTCGACGACGATCGGCAGCATATCCAGCGTGTAGCGCATGCGGTCCGGGTTGGTGAACATCTCCGGAACCTCTTCACCAGCTTCGCGGAGAACGTGGGCCGAGTAGCGCAAGGCCTCGGCCGGGAACGCAACGAGGAAGAGCCGCGGCGGGTCGTCCATGCCATTGAGCGCCTCGCGGACCGCCTGGTAGACCTTGACGTGGTCGGG
>DATGQR010000419.1:0-2383 GCA_035304105.1 Thermomicrobiales bacterium
AGTGCTAGAGATGCAGGGCGAAGCGGCCCGGGCTAAAGATACGCTGCGGATCGAATTGCTGCTTGACCCTCCGCAGCACCATAGCCGCGCCTGAGTCCATCGGGCCGAAGACGTCGAGGCCCTCCTTCAGCTCGTCCGGCAGCGCCAGATAGGTCGATGCGGGCGCAGCATCGAGGATCGCCCGGACATTCTCCACGCTCGCCGCGGCGCGAACGTAGATCAATCCCGACCCAGCATCGGCCAGTACCGATGCATCGCCCAGCTTCCCTAGCGCCGCCAAGGTTTCGGCCTGACGCGAAGCTGGCACCGACATTCGCGCGACCAGCGTGTCCGCAGTCTCCGTCAGGTCGATGATCCGGTCGAATTCCGGGGTTGAAGTTCCGTCAAGCTCGCCGACTTCAAACTCGTCGGTCGACGCTGCGTTGAGGACTGCCTGGCGCAGCTTGTCGATCTGGCCGCCGACGAACGCCTCCGAGCCCTCAATCTGCGCGTGCAAGGTCCAGTGTCCGCCTGGCGCGCCGGTAGCATAAACGGCCGCCGGGTCGAGATTCGAAGTCAAGAGCGCGTGGGCGGCTTCGAGACAGCGGTCGGGATCCGTGTAGCTCGCACGCAGTTCGACGCGCTTCTCGGGCAACGGCTGGACGCGCAAATTGAGCCGGGCGACGATCCCGAAGGCGCCGTGCGCGCCATAGTGCAGCCGGGCCATCTCGTAACCGCTGACGTTCTTGACGACCATGCCGCCCGCCTTCGCGATTTCGCCGGCGCTGGTGACCACCTCGATCCCCACGACGAAATCCTTGAGCGCGCCATACTTCAAGCGCCGCGGACCTGACAGTCCGGCCGCGAATGCCCCACCGATCGTCGCCCGTTCGCGGTTCGGTGCGTCAAGAACCAGCCGCTGGCGCTCGGCAGCAAGCAGTTCGTCAATGGCGTGCAGGGTCATGCCCGGCTGGACGGCGATCGTCAGGTCGACCGGCGAGTAGTCGATGACCTGAGACAGCCCGCGCATGTCGATGGTCTGATCGGGCGGCACTGTCAAGTTGCCGAAAGCCGCCTTCGTGTCGCCACCGCGCGGCCGCAACGTGCGGCTCACCGTGGCCGCATCACCCACGAACGCCGCGAGATCGGCGACGCTGATTGGCTGGACAGTATGAAGCTCGACACTCATGGCGCCGCCACCTCGGCTCCGGCAAAGGGGTCGTAGTCTGAGGGGAAGAGCTTGCCGGGGTTCGCTAGGTTGCGCGGGTCGAAGGCGCGCTTGGCCTTGGCCATCTCACCAAAGTCGACGTCGCTGTACATCAGCCGCAGGGCGTCGTTCTTCTCAATTCCGATGCCATGCTCGCCGCTGACCGCGCCGCCCAGGTCGATACAGTGCTGCATGAGGATATTACTGGCCTCCAGCACGCGCTCCATGATCCCCGGCTGGCGGCGATCGAACAGGATCAGCGGGTGGAGGTTGCCGTCGCCGGCGTGGAAGACATTGGCGATCGTCAGGTCGAACTCGTCGGCCACTTCGGCCACCCGGCGCATCGCCTCCGGCAGCTTCGAGCGGGGCACGACGGTATCGGTCAGATGGTAGTTCGGCGCCAGGCGCCCCATCGCCCCGAAAGCCGCCTTGCGGCCCCACCACAGCAGGTCGGCCTCCGCAGCCGTGCGCGCGACGCTGACATTCAGCGCGCCAAACTCGCTGAGCAGCTCGGCCACCCGCTCGCGCTCTTCGGCCACGCTGCCGCTAGGCCCATCCAGCTCGACGAGCAGCACGGCCTCTGCGTCGCGGGGATAGCCCGCGCCGATCCCGGCCTCGACCGCCGAGATCGTGACCTTGTCCATCATTTCCAGTGCCGACGGGATGATGCCCTCGGCGATCGCGGCGGACACGGCGCGCGAGGCGTCCTCCATCGAGGCGAACGCCGCGAGCAGCACGCCCTTGTCCTCCGGCAGAGGCAGGATCCGGACCATCGCTTTGGTGATGATCCCCAGCGTGCTCTCCGAGCCGACGATCAATCCGGTGAGATCATGACCCGGAGTCTCGGCCGACGGTCCACCGAACCAGCAGACGTCACCGCCCGGCAGGACGACCTCGACGCCGAGGACGTGATTGTTGGTCACACCGTACTTCAGGCAGTGCGGGCCGCCCGAGTTATTGCCCAGGTTGCCGCCGATCGAGCAGGCGCGCTGGCTCGAGGGGTCGGGGGCGTAGTAGAAGCCATGCGGGGCCAGGTGTGCCGACAGGTCGAGATTGATCACGCCCGGCTGGACGACGGCGTAGCGGTCGACGAGGTTCACTTCCTCGATGCGGTTCATGCGCGCTGTCACGACCATGATTCCGCCACGCGTCGCGATCGCGCCACCGGCCAGTCCCGTGCCCGAGCCGCGCGCCAGG
>DATGQR010000420.1:0-5417 GCA_035304105.1 Thermomicrobiales bacterium
AGACGCTGAAGGGCAGTTCGGGAGTTCCCTGTCGGGCGCTGAACTGCGCGTTGACGACCAGCAGCCGGTCGCCGAGAACCGCGGCCGTCGTCGGCGTGCGGAAGTTCGGGTCGGCGAATACCGACCAGACGGCGCCGCTGAGCATGTTTGGATTCAGCCGCACGGTTGTAATCTGACCGAGCGCGTTCTGGACGACGTGCAACAGGTCGCCGCGCAGCACCAGCCCATCGCCAGCCTGAACCGTCGCCCCGCCGAGGTCGATCTGCTGGACGGTCTGGTCTTCGACGTCGATGTGGTAGAGCGTGCCGGTGCTGGAGTGAACGACGATCAGCGCGGAGCCGTCGGGAGTCGAGACGATCCCATTCACGTTGAAGCCCTCTTGGAAGGGGACGGCAGTACCCTCCAGGTCGAGCCACTCCTCGAACTCGCCGTTACCCGTCTCCGCGCCGCTCAGGCGGTAGATTACGGGTTGCATCGAATCGGTGAAGTAGGCAGAGCCGTCCGGAGTGATGGTGACGTCGTTGATGAACGTCGTCTCGTAGTCGTTCGCTCCCTGAGCCAGCAGCGCGCGCGTCCGCAGGTCATAGGCCCAGACCATGCCCGTGGCGCCGCCCGAGACGTAGAGGATGTTACGCTCCGGGTCGACGCCCAGCCCGCCCGCGGTCGTCCGCCCATCTTGGCCGCCCGGCAGGAAGACCTCCGCTTGCGGCTCATCGAGTTGCCCGCGGAAGATCGTGCCGTCCTCGGTGCTTGAGACGTAGAAGTAGCCCGGCCCGGATAGCACGGCCACACCCTCCGGAAAGACTCGCTCGCCGGGCAGGACGTAGCTCGCCGGGGGCGCGCTGCCCAGCGCGGCGGCCGGGAGCATCATGCCGAGGGCGAGGAACAACGCGGCAAACTTCCAGGTCGCGAGGCGCATGTCGACTCCTCTCTGAGGTCAACGGCCAGCTGCCGGCTCGGTACCTTCACGGCGTCGGTCAATGCCGAAAGCCGGGGTGACCGCCGATTGAAGACCGGCGCGGCTGGTCGACGTTCGTCGTGGTTGCGACCACGATGCTAGAGGAGCAAGCTGTGAGTTCGCTGAGAATACGGTTTTGGGGCATCGGGCAAAAGAATAGGCCCCGACGAACCGGCACAGGGGAGGCGCATCGAGGGGGCGGGTCACCGTCGCGAGCCGAAGCCCGCGAGAAGGAAGCGACCCGTTTCTCGTCGATGGGCGATCGCTCGACCCATCTCACCGGGAGTACCAGGCGTTCCGAGCGCCGCGCGGCCCGAGGGCCGCGTGACAGCTGGAGCACCGGGTTGAGCCCCGGTCGAAGCTGGCTGCCGAGGCAGTTCGCTTCGTCGCGCCGATCCGTGAAAATTCATCGGGACCGTACATACATAGTAATCGTACAGTGCCGGGCTGTCAAGCGGCTTCGGCGACCAGTTCGCAAATTGGTCCCGCACGACGCCCCAGTGGCGCGCTCAGGCGCTTTCGATGTCGCGCCGGCGGAACGTCGCCAATCCGAGCGCGATCAGGCCGGCGGCCAGCGCGGTGAAGACGAGCAGCGGCAGCAACCGAAAGTCTTCGGCCGGCATCTTTGCGACGTGGTCGTACGGCGACAGCTCCAGCATCCACTCCGGGAACTGCAGTAAACCGCCCAGCATGTCCGCCGTCAGGGCGTACACCAGCACCAGCCAGACGGCCGACATCGCCCGCGGCGCCAACCCGTAGAGCGCGGCCGCCAGGCCACCGACGAACCAGAGCACAGGTGTGTACGAGACTGCAGCGATGACGACTTCCTGGAACTGGTCGAACTCGCCAGACGCGATCCCGGCGCCTAATCCCAGCCCGACGCCGCCGATGAGCATCAACACGAAGCTGCCGCCCAGGGCGATGACAAGATAGCTGCCGAACCAGCGCGTTCGTGAGATCGCCGTCGAGAGCACCGGCTCGGCGCGCCCGGCAGACTCCTCACTCCGGGGCCGCGATGTCGCCATAATCGTGAATACCGAGCAGGTGATCGCCAGCAGCGTGATGACGAGCGCGAGCCACGAGTCGATCAGGCTGGCGCCGCTCACCCGTTCGATCAACTCGAGGATGGTCTCGTTGTCCTCGACGAAGCTCTCGATCTCGGTCAGCAGACTGCCGTAGAGCGCTCCGAAGGCGAACAGTCCAACGGCCCAGGAGATCAGGCTGCTGCGTTGCAGGCGCAGCGCGAAGCCAGCCGGCCGCTTGAGCAGCGCGCTGGCGCCTGCCGGGCCAGGACGGCTGGCGCGCAATCCGGTGCCGAAATCGCGCCGACGGTTGAGTTCGACGGCCAGCATGCCGATCGCGATGCTAAAGGCGGCCAGCAGCGCCAGCGGCCACCAGCGCTCGTCGACGTAGGAGCGCATGGCCTGGGCCCAGCCCATGGGCGAGAGCCAGGAAAGCGTCCCGTCGCCCATGTCTCCTGCGCCGCGTATGGCGTAGGCCAGGCCCAGCGCCCCCAGCGCCATCGTGTTGGCTCCCCGGCTATTGTCGCTGATCTGGGCAGCGACCGCGGCGACGGCGGCGAAAAAGATGCCGACACCCGCCAGACCCGTCGCGAAGGCGAGCGAGCCGACGGCGTCGATGGTCTCCACGCCGACCGCCGGCAGGCCGACCGCCAGCAGCAGGGCCAGTACCAGGTTGGTCCCGATCGCGAGCAGCAGCGCCGCGACCAACGGGGCCTGCCGTCCGACGACGTTGGCCAGCACCAGCTCGGTGCGCCCGGTTTCCTCGTTGGCGCGCGTGTGGCGCGTGATCATCAAGATGCTCATGATGCCGACGAAGATTGTCAGGAACCCCAGCATCTCGTTCGCCATCATCGCGCCGAATGTGTAGTCCTCCACGCCGTGCGCGGGGCCGGCCAGCGCCCGCGCCGCCGGGTTGTTCATCAGCTCGGCGCGCTGCTGGCGCTCGACCGCACTCGCGTAGAAATCAGGGAGCGACCAGGCCGTGATGATCGTCGTGATGGCGAGACTGGCGAGCCAGACCGGTATGCGCACGCGGTCGCGCCGAAGGTTGAAGCGCAGCAGCATGCCCAGACCAGTGAGCGACGATTCTCGCCGTGTCTCTTGCCTGGCGCGCGCTTGCGCCGTCGCCCCGGCCGTCATCGTCGCGCTCCCGCCCGCTCAGGCTCGCCATCGGCAACGCGCTGTGCCGGCACGCCGTCCTCCATGTAGTGACTCAACAGGAGCTGTTCGAGGGTCGGCGGTTGGCTGATCAGCGAGCGCACTCCGAGCCTGGCGATCTCGCGGATGACGGGATCGAGGTGCTCGCTGTCGACCTCGAAGTGAACCTGCCCGTTCTCGGCGCGGAAGTCATGCACGCCGGGGAGCGCCGCCAGGCCAATGGCCGGCTCAACCGTTTCCGCGGTGATCGACGTGCGCCGCAGGTGGCGCAGTTCGTCGAGCGTGCCGCTCTCCACAGTGCGGCCCTGCCGGATGATCGAAACGCTGTCGGCCAGCGCCTCGACCTCGGAGAGGATGTGACTGGAGAGCAGCACCGTGCGCCCGTCGTCAAGCAGATCGCGCACGACCTGCCTGAATGTGGCTTCCATGAGTGGGTCGAGGCCTGAGGTCGGTTCGTCGAGGATCAGCAGTTCGGCGTCGGAAGCCAGCGCAGCCACCAGCGCGACCTTCTGCCGATTGCCCTTGGAGTAGCTGCGGCCTTTCTTGGTGGGGTCGAGCTGGAAGATCTCGATCAGCTCATCACGCCGGCGGCGATCGAGCCCGCCGCGCAGCTTCGCCAGCACGTCGATCACCTCGCCGCCGGTGAGTTCCGGCCAGAGGTTGACGTCGCCGGGCACGTATGCCAGCCGGCGGTGCAGCTCGACGGCGTCATGCCAGGGATCGCCGCCCAGCACGCGCGCCTCGCCTGCGTCGGCGCGTAGCAGCCCGAGCAGGATGCGAATGGTCGTCGTCTTCCCCGATCCATTGGGTCCGAGAAAGCCGTGAACTTCGCCGGTCTTTACCTCCAGATCGAGTCCGTCTAGTGCTCTGGTCGCGCCAAAGTTCTTGACCAGGCCTCGCGCCGTGATTGCGGCGGTCATGGTTGCATCTCCTCATCGTTGCTGGGCCCGGCCGGGACAGCGGAAGCATAGACCTGCTCGTAGCGGTCCAGGCCCTCTCGAATGCGCGCCGCCAGTTCCGGCCCGAGCAACTGGCCGGATGCGATGTACATTCGCGCCCGGCCGACGCGCGCCACCGCACCAGGGTCGTCCCAGTTCGCGCCAAGCTCGGCGAAGATGCGGTCATACAGCAGCACGGTGCCAAGCTGCATGGCGGTCATCACGGCGGCGATGGCGGCCACGTCCTGTGCTTCGGAAATCGGATGGCCCAGGTCGCCGCGTTCGAGCGAAGCGCGGTTGAGCGCGACCAGCTCTCCGAACCAATCGGTGGCCCCCTCAGCGCCGGAGCCGATCGACATCATCAGGTAACTCACGAGCGGGAGCATCGACCGGTACATCTCGTCGATGAAGCCGGGGTCGCCCACGCCGCCGCGCCGGTAGCCCTCGACCAGCGCCCGCTGAAACATCTTCATGACGTGCTGATCGCAGGCCTCGCGCAGCTCTTGCTTGGTGCCGAAGTGATGCTGAACGAGGCCGGGCGAAACGCTGGCACGCTCGGCGATCCCGCGGATCGAGGCGCCGTTGAAGCCCTTTTCGCTGAACTCCGCGATCGCGGCGTCGCGGATGCGTGCCTTCGTGGTGCGTTCCTCGAGATCGCTGTGTCCTGATCTGCCGTTTTCGTGCTGCATTCTCACCGTTCCAATACAACTGTATGGTAAATTGTACGATTGTATTGTCATGCGGCGCAAGCGCGGGCAGGCAACACTCCACACGCGAGCCCGAACGCGTATGATCCAGCGGGGTGGGTCGGCGAAGGAGCGGGTGCGAGGGCGAATGGCACGCGGCGCGGTAACGGGGGCATTGGCGACGACCAGAACTCAGGCGGCGCTCATTGGACTCTTCGCCCTGGCGACGGCGATGATGGTCGCGGCGGCCAGGGTGTTCACCAGCTATCTGGTCTTCGTCGCCGACCAGAGCCAGCGTGCCACGATTGCCATTGTCGTCGCCGCGGTCTTTGCCTTCCCGGTCGTCGCTGGTCTGATCGGCGCCCGACTCGGCAACCGGCGCGTCGTGACCGGCACGGTCGCGCTCATCATCGCTGCGCGATTTTTGTTGCAATTCGTCGAGCAGCCAATCGTGCGGACGGCCAGCGGTGCGGTCGTGATCCTGGCGTGGGGCGTGCTCGCCGTGCTGCTCTTCGCGACTGCGAGGCGCGAGGCTGGCATTGGGTTCGTGCTCGGCCTGGCCCTCGATCTGGCGATGCTGGCCGGCCTGGGACCGCTGGGCTTGCCCTGGTCGCCGGGGCTGCCGGAGCACGCTGTCACGCTGGTGCTGGCCGGC
>DATGQR010000421.1:0-3074 GCA_035304105.1 Thermomicrobiales bacterium
GGTTAATGCCCATCGGCAAATCCAGCCGCCGCCAGTTCCTGCCTCAGCAGAGTGATAGCCTTCGCCTGTTGGTCCGGAGAGTATCTTTGGGGGTTTGCAAAGCGCCACAGTAGACGCTTCACGCCCAGTCTCGGCAGAAGCTGGCGCGCCCGCTCGACAATTTCGGGATCTTCGCTGGCGAGCGAATAGCGCTCAAAGACGGACCGGGCGCAATCCTCGCCGAAAAACCAGAGGAAAGTGAAGTCGATAGCCGGGTCGGCGGCGCTCACGTCGCCAAAATCGATGACGGCGAGCTGATGGCTCTCGGGCAAGAGGAAGACGTGACTTGGCTTCAGGTCGCCGTGTACCAGCCTCAGCCGCGGTGCATCGGGTAGCGGGCTCTCGGCGTAGAAGCGTTCCAGCGAGCGTCGGAGATCTGTATCGACGAGGGACTCAAGCCGATCTCGCTGTTCCCCGTAATATCCGTCCGCGAACAATTGGTGTGGAGCCGTGTGCGGTACCGACCCATCCGCTCGCGCGATGATGTCATGTTCTGTCGAGTGTAGCGCGCTCAGAAAGCTCGCCAGCTGCGTTAGGACTGTCTCAGTTTCGGATTCGTTGAGGTTGCGCAGCACCTCTACGTCGAGCGGCCTTCCCTGGAGCATGGGATAGCCGCCGAAGGTGTCCGTCATATACAGGTAGTTTGGGACGCTGATGCTTGTGCGGGCGCGGAGATTCTCAAGGAGTCTCACTTCTCGCTTCAAGTCGGCGCTGTCACCATTGCGCGGGAACCTAAAGACCAGCGAGTCGTCCAAGTTTACGATGGCGTAGTCGTTGCCTTCATCGATGAGCCAGGCGCTCCGGTAGGAGACATCGGGAAAGGCGGCCCCGATCCGAGCGAGGTAGTCCGCGAGCGCACGGCGCGCGCGACGGCGGTCGCGCACCTTGCGCGCAAGGTCGATGGCCGGCTCGGGAAGCAGCGCCTTCGCCGTCCCGCTGACGATGTCCCAGGCGTCCATCGTCCTGGTTTGCGTGCGCAGCATCGGCGGCGAACGGCCTCAGGCCGTCAGAAGACGCGGCGCGACCGAGGCGTTGGCGGACCAACGGGACCGCGCAAGGCAGTGTCCGCGCGTGGCGCCCCACCCGTCCTCGAAGCTGTCCTCGTCCCTGACCGTGAAGGACAGGACCGGGCCGGTTTCCTCGAAGCGTTCGCTCGCCCGGGAGAGCGCCAGCCGGACGTAATAGTCGCCTGGCGGCAACGGCAGGTCGTCGATCACGCAGCTCACCGTGTTCACGCCGGGGCTGACGCGCAACGCGCGATCGTTCTTCGGCGACTTGAGCGTCATGTACCGTTGGCCGTTGCTGCTTTCGATCAGCACGATGTGCGTCGGATAGGTGATCGAGTCCGGGAACTCGATCTGCATCTCCAGGTGCAGCGGACCTCCGAGCGGGATGCTCCGCGTGGAGCGCCCCTCCGGATCGAGCACGTCGATCTGGCGGAAGTGCTCGCTGATGCTGGCCAGGTCGACGGGCCGTTCAACCCGATCGATGGCCTCGATCCGGTTGCGCACGGCGTTGTGGTAGGCGTCGAGCGTCTCCGAGATCCCGCCGGAAAAGGCAAGGCGGCCCTGATCGAAGAACAGGCCCTTGCGGCAGAGTGACTGGATCGCCGTGACGCTGTGGCTCACGAAGATCACCGTCCGCCCCGAGTGCGCCACTTCGTCCATCTTCCCGAGCGACTTGCGCTGGAACTCGGCGTCGCCGACCGACAGCACCTCGTCGACCAGCAGGATGTCGGCGTCCAGGTGGGCCGCCACGGCGAAGGCCAGGCGGACGTACATGCCGCTGCTGTAGCGCTTCACGGGCGTGTCGAGGAACTTCTCCACGCCCGAGAAATCGACGATCTCGTCGAAGCGCCGGGTGATCTCGCGCCGGCGCATGCCGAGAATGGCGCCGTTGAGATAGATGTTCTCGCGACCGGTCAGCTCGGGCTGGAAGCCCGTCCCGACCTCGATCAGGCTGGCGACGCGACCGCGGATATGGGCCTCGCCGGTCGTCGGGTCGGTGATCCGGCTGAGCAGCTTCAGCAGGGTGCTCTTGCCGGCGCCGTTGTGGCCGACGAGGCCGACGATGTCGCCCTGCTCGATATCGAATGTGATGTCGCGGAGCGCCCACAGCTCTTCCGACGATGGCCGCGAAAGGCCCCGGCGTACTCGGTCCAGCATGGCCTCCACGAAGGTGGAGGGATTCGAGCCCGACTGCTGGATGATGTAGCGCTTGCCAAGCCCGCGGACGGAGATGGCGGCCGTGCTAGATGACATCGGCGAACTCCCGCTCGGCGCTGTGGAACACGAGAAGCCCGACGACAACGCTCAGCACCGCCGCGAGCGCAGACGTGGCCAGATAGGCGAACTGCGGCTGCTCGGTGCCGAGGAAGGCCCAGCGGATCACGTCGATCGGCGCGGCCATCGGGTTCAACAGCAGATAGAGGTGGCGCAGGTGCTCGGGCACCGCAGCGACGGCGTAGCCGACCGGGCTCGCGTACATGAACAGCGAGACCGCGAACGGGGCGACGTGCTGCACGTCCCGGAACCGCACGGCGAGGCTGGTCGCGGCGAGACCGAAGCCGAGGGCGAGGCCCAAGAGGATGAGGATCGCGAGGGGAACCAGGGCCAGGCCCCAGTTCGGCGTGATCCGGTAGATCACCATCAGCACGACCAGGACGAGCAGGCTGACCACAAAGTCCAGCACGACCGAGGGGATGACCCCGAGCGGCACCAGAAGGCGCGGAAAGAAGACCTTGCGGATCAGGCTCGCGTTGGCGACCAGCGACGGGGTCACGCGGCTGATCACGCCCTGGAAGAGGCTCCAGCCCAGGAAGCCCGTGTAGGAGATCAGGAAGTAGGGCGTCCCGTCGCTGGGCATCTTGGCGATGACCCCGAACACGATCGCGAAGATCGTGGCGCCCAGGAGCGGCTGCAGGATCACCCAGGCGGCGCCGAGCGCCGTTTGCCGATAGCGCAGGCGGATGTCCCGGTCCGCGAACGCGAACAGGAGATCCCGGAACTGCCACAGCAGTTTCAGGTCGAGCGGCG
>DATGQR010000422.1:0-4412 GCA_035304105.1 Thermomicrobiales bacterium
GTCGCGGCGCGGCTGGGCGCGGCGCAGCACCTCGCCCTCGACGCCCTCCTCGACCTCCCCGGCGACATCGACCAGTAGCGCGTAGGCAACGTCGCGCGGCTCATCCGGCGGGCGGCGGCTCAACGCGGCATGGCAGCCGTCGAGCAGCGCCGCGCGCTCGGGCGGGAAGAGCCGGCCGTCGCCGTCGAGTTCCTCCAACTCGTATTCGGTGCGGATGAACGGGTGGCGCTCGCCCAGCGCCGCGATCTGGCCGCGGACGTAGTCGCCGTAAGCGGGCAGGTACGCAGCCACTTCCTGCCAGGCGACCTTGAAGACGCGCCGGCGGCCGTCGACCGCTTCCCGCTCGCGAAGCAGGCGCATCTGGCGCGCCAGGAGCGTGTCGCTAGTCCAGGTGGTGCCCATGAACAGCGTCGTCGCGTTGGCCGAGGCCGCCATCGGCGCGAAGACAGCGTCCCAAACGTCCGGCTCGATGTCCTGTGCCTCGTTGGCGACCAGCAGCAGGCTGGCCGTGTTGCCGCGGCTATTGGCCGCCGGCGCGGCCGAGAGGTAGCGCGCGCTGGCGCGGCCCAGCTCGACGATCGTGCCCTCGCGCACGCGCATCATCCCGCGAGCCAGCGGGGTGCGCAGGCGCGCCAGCAGGCGATCGCGGGCGATGATCCCCTGTGGCCGCAGCGTCGGCGCGGCGATGATGATGCTGCCGCCGGCCATGCGCTGCCGGTGGAGCAGCCAGCACACCAGTTGCGCCAGCGCCTCGTCCTTGCCGGACTGCCGGCTGAAGACGGCCGCGAAGCTCTCCCCGCGCCGCTCGACCACGCTGTTGGCGACCGCCCGGACAAACTCGACCTGATAGGGCCGCAGCGCGCGAGCCGGGTAGAGCGCCCGGCTGAAGGCGCCGACATCGGCGACCGCCCCGCGCAGCCCGGCCTCGATCGCCGGCCGCGTGCGCGCGTCGATCATGGGAATGCTCCTCTCTTCTCTCGATGGAACGGGAAATCGCGCCAAACACCCCTGTAGGAACATCACCCAGGAGGTGACGTCCCTACAGGGGTTCGGTGTGAGGTCCTGGCCGGTTCGCGAGACGGATGCAGAAGCCGGAAACAGCCCCCACTCCGTGGGTCCTCTACGAACCCGGTCGGTTATGTCTGGTGCTGTGTGGATGGCCGGCCGGTCAGCCGGCGAAGAAGCGGGAGACGGTCTCGGCGATGATGGCCGAGATGACCATGAAGATCAGGGCGTCGAGGCGCCGGCGCAGCGAGCGCACGTCCTCCTCCACCCGCTCGACCATCCGGCGGGTCGTCTCCTCGTAGCTGTCGGGCGGGCCATGCCGCGTCGTGGACGCGGCGCGGCGCCCCAGCATGGCGATCAGGCGCTCGGTCCCACGGGTGCTCATTGCTCGTCTCCCAATCCCATCTCGATCAGCACCGTCGTCAGCGCGTCGGCCAGATCGTCGGCCAGCGTCCCGGAGAGGGCGCGTTGCATCTTGACCGCCCGGGTAATCGAGTCGACCAGCCGGGCGACGGTCATGGCGGTCGCCGCGGGGTCGCCATCCAGGCCATCCATCGCGATGACCCGGTTCAGGACGATCCGCAGCGCGCCGATCTCCTGCTCGAGCGAAGCCTCGGCCCCGACCTGGCCGATCACCTCCCGGACGGTCTTCTCGATCATGTCGTGGACATGACCGGAGCGGACCGCGCGGGCGAAGGCCGCCGAGCGCTCCCGGCGTCCCTGACCGGCGGCCGCGTCGTCATACCGATGGGCGTAGCAAAAGGCAGCGCCCCGCATGGCCCAGGCACGGCAGCCTGGGCGAGCGCATTTCTGAGGCATATCTCGACTCCTTTGCCGTGCTGCGTCGTGATGCAGTGCGAGTCCTTAACAGGTGAGCCCATCGGGGATAGTGAATCGTCGGGGTTTTGGGACATGAATCGGATGATTCGAGCGAAACAGGGGTTAAAAGGATGCGGGGCCTGTGCAGGCCCCGCGCCGAATCTTGGCTGGATGGCAGAAGAGTAAAGAGGAAGTAGAAGTTACCGCCTATGGAAGGAAAACTGAGGCCGATCAGGGGCGGTACCTGCACGGCCGATCGCGACCGGGTCGTTAGACCACTGTTTGGCCGCGATTCGATCGAAGCTGATCGATTTGAGGTTGTAAGCAGCTCCTCTGCCACCACCATTACAGTGTCATACGGGCAGAGTATAACCGACTTGCCCTGATAACGCAATATCGTGATGAAGTGATATGACGGAAGTCCCCGGGCTCGTCGCGCGTGTCGGGGAATCAGGCACAATTAGCCCTGTGACGAGCAGTCGCCGGAATCGCCGGCCCGGAACGGACAAGTGCCTGTGAGCGTCATACGTTACGCCAAATTCGCGGCCTTCATGGGCGGCGTCGTCGGCCTGGGCATTGAGCTCGCCGCCGAGCGCCTGCTCGCGCCCGCCTTTGGCACGACCCTTGACCTCTGGTCGCTGATCATCGGCCTGACCTTCGCCGCCCTCTCGCTGGGCTACGCGCTGGGCGGGCGCTACATCGACCGCAACCCGAGCCCCCGCTTCCTGGGCCTGTGCCTCTTCGGCGCCGGTGTCTGGTCGCTCGGCATCGCCGCCTTCGGCCGCTCGATCGCCTTCAAGATTCAGGAATGGACCTTTGACTTCGGCGGCGTGACGCTGGGGATCTTCCTGGCGGTGCTGGCGCTCATCACCGTGCCGCCCTTCCTGCTCGGCATGGTCACCCCGGCGGCCATCCGCCTGACCGTCCCGGCGGTCGGCACGGCAGGCTCGTCGGCCGGCACCATCTTCGGCCTGAGCACGATCGGCTCGCTGATCGGCAACTTCGTGCCGGTCCTGCTGCTGATCCCGCTACTGGGCGTGCAAGTCACCTTCATCCTGGTCGGGCTGGTCGGCATCCTGGCAGCAGTCCCTGGGCTGACCGGCATGGCCGGCGGCCTCGAACCGGCCGACGCCGATGGCCCAGCGCCCGCCCCAGCCCGATCCTCCAGCACCAGCTGATGCTCCCGGCGGGGCGCTCCTTCGTCAGACCGTCACCATGCCGTAGCGCATGGCGATAGCGACCGCCTCGGAGCGGCTGGCCGCGCCCAGCTTGCCCAGCACCGAGCCGACGTGGAACTTGACGGTGTGCTCGCTGATGCCCAACTCCAGCGCGATCGCCTTGTTCGGGTAGCCCCGGGCGATCAGGTTGAGTACCTCGATCTCGCGCGGACTGAGCTGATCGACCTGCTCGCGCCCGTCCGGCTCCGGAGCGCGGCCGACCAGCGGCAGGATGCGCGGGTCGATGACAGCTAGGCCAGCCACCAGCGCGCGCAGCCCGGCCTGAATCTCGTCCACCCCGCTGTCGCGCAGCAACACCCCGCGGAAGCCCTCGCTGAGCGCCGCAGCGCCCGCCTCCTCGCCCTCGGCCAGCAACAGCACTGGCGGCAGCGCGGCCAGCCCGCCGGCCTCTTCGAGATCCTCCGGCGTCCAGTCGATGTCAGCCAGGATCGCGTCGACCTCACGCCCTTCCAGCGCGTCGGGCAGGGCGGACCACTCGGACGCGTCGCCCGCATGCTCGGCCAGATCATCGGCTTCGAGCGCGGCGCGCAGCCCGTAGCTGATCGTCGGGTAGGCAGCCAGTGTCAGGACGCGCAGGGTCGACATGGGCCAGCGCTCCCTGCGACTCTCCTGGTCACTCGCCCCCGTCCCCGAGCCGGGACGAAGCACACCTCCGTCATCGCACCCCTGTCCATCTGCTCCGCTTTCCGACGGGATAGATGATTACACGGCGGGGGAAAGACGGCAGTGGGAAGGAGTTTGTAATTTGTAGGCTGCAGGGAAGGCCCTCAACCCCGGCCCCTCTCCCGGGTCCCCTCTGGGTGATTGGGCGGGGTGTCCTCTGGGCCGCGGTCGGGGATGAGGGCCTTCTTCTACAACCTAATCCCTCACTTCCCATTTCAGCGCGTGCTGGCGCTCGAGGACGCGGGCGGCGCGGAGGAGGAGGGGTTCCTGCCAGGGGCGGGCGATGATCTGGAAGCCGATCGGGAGGTTGTTAAGCGGGGAGATGCCGACGGGCACGCTGATGGCCGGCCAGCCGTTTTGGTCCCAGAGCGAGGTGAAGCGCACCAGCGGGATCAACGATTCGCCGGACGCCGGCGGGTGGAGCGCCAGCGTCGGGCTGACGGCCAGGTCGTAGCCGGCCAGCGCGCGCTCGACCCGGTGAAGCAGCGCGTCGCGCCAGCGGAGTTCGGCCATCACCTGGGCGCCGGTCACCTCGCGGCCACGCTCCAGCGCCTGGCGCACGTAAGGGCTGAGCAGGTCGGCGTGCTCGTCGAGCAGCGCGCTGTAGTGGTCATAGACCTCGGCGTAATACATCGCGCCGCCGATATCCAGCTCGCGCATGAAGGAGAGATCGACCTTCTCGACATG
>DATGQR010000423.1:0-8750 GCA_035304105.1 Thermomicrobiales bacterium
CGGAAGGCAGCAGCCGGATCTGACCGCCGTGAGTGTGCCCGCAGAGGACCAGCCGCGCCGCGCCGTCCGGCAGGCTGACTAGCGGGCTCGGCGAGTGACTGACCAGCAGCGCCGGCTCGCCGTCTGGCACGCGAGCCAGAGCGCGGGCCACGTCGTCCCGGCGAGTGTGGGCGTCGTTGACGCCAGCGATCCAGGCGCGCCGGCCGCGTAGCCGCACGGCGATGGCCTCGTTCTGGAGGACGCTGACGCCGGCGGATTCCAGCTCCTCGATCAACTCCAGCGAGTGCTCCGGGCGGCCGCGGTAGTCGTGGTTGCCGGTGACTGCGACGACGGGCAGCCCGCCCGGCCAGCAGGTGAACAGGTCGCCGACGTCCAGGCGCCGGCCGTTGTCGAAGAAGTCGCCGCCCAGCACGACCAGATCGGGCGCGAAGTCGAGCGCGGCCCGCTTGGCCCGCTGGAGCGTGTCGAGGCGCACCTGCCGGCCGCCAGCGTGAAAATCGGTCAGCAGGGCGATGCGCAGCCCACGCCACTCGGGCGGCAGGTCGGGCAGGCCAACCCGCAGCCGGGTGACCCGCAGCCAGCGCGTGGCGATCAAGACGCAGTAGGCGCCGAGCAGAGTGGCGGCGAGCGCGAGCAGTCCGATCAGAGTGTCACGGGAACGCAGCGGAAATCCCTTTCTCTCGGCGAAATAGTAACCCGCCCGGCACCTGGCGATTTGTTAGGAACGGGTGTGGGCGGAATCCCCGTCAGCAGGGTCCGCATGATACGCTATTGAGTCAGCATCAATGGATGCAATGTGCCCGGAAACACGCCGGGTATGCCTTGTGCTGGAAGGGTTTCGATGTCGAGTAGAAACGAGCGTCGGCGGCGGGAACGCGAGGAGCGAGCGCAAGCCCGCGCCGAGAGCCGCCGCGCGCAACGCGTCATCCAGGCGCGACAGGCCAAACGCAAGCGCATGCTCACGATCATCGGGGGCGTTGCCGGGGCAGCGGTGATCATCGCCGGGCTGCTCTTCCTGTTCAGCCGCGAGAGCGAAGGCTCGGAGGCTGACGCGCCCGTGGTCTCGGCGCCACCGCCGGCGATCGAGGTACCGACCGAAGGGCGCTTCAAGGGCGACCCCAACGCGCCGGTGACGGTCGTCGAGTTTGGCGACTTCCAGTGACCAGGCTGCGGTCAGTTCGCCCGTGTGGTCGAACCTCAACTCGTTCGGGATTTCGTCTCGACCGGTCAGGTCTATTTCGAGTATCGCCACTACGCGTTCCTCGGCACCGAGTCGCGGGAAGCGGCTGAAGCCTCTTGGTGCGCGGACGATCAGGGACTCTTCTGGGAGATGCACGACGCGCTGTTCTACAACCAGTCTCGTGAGAACCAGGGCGCCTTCTCGCGCGGCCGGCTCAACCGCATCGCCGAGACGGTGCCGGGACTGGACATGGACGCCTGGAGCCAGTGCATGGACGACAACGTGCACCAGGACGACGTCGAAGAGATGTCGCGCCAGGCCCAGCAGAGCGGCGTCCAGGGCACGCCGTCATTCCTGGTCAACGGCCAGCTCATGTTCGGCGCGAGCTACGAAGAGCTGAGCCAGCGCATCCAGCAGGAGCTTGCCGAGAGCTAGTAGTCGCAACACCAGGAGTTGCGGAGCAACACAGCAATGTCCAACGTACACGCACGTAGCATCGACAGCAGCGCGGCGCCGGGAGGTCAACCCTCCCGGTGGTCCGCGCTGCTCTCCGTGCCCGGGATCACGCTCACGCTGAGCATTATCGGCCTGCTGATCTCCGTCTACCTCACCTATGTCCACTATGATGACAGCGTGCTGGTCTGCACGTCCGGCGGCGGCTGCCACACCGTGCAGCAGAGCGAGTACGCGACGCTCGGCCCGGTACCCATCGCGCTCTTCGGGGTGCTGATGTTCCTGACGCTGGGCGCGCTGGCGCTGGTGCGCCTGCGCGACATCGAGTTCAGCTTCGTCAACCGCGAGACGGCCACCCTGGCCGCCTGGGGCATCACCCTGACGGCCCTGCTGTACTACGCTTATCTCGTCTACGTCGAGCTGTTCGTGCTCGAAGCCATCTGCCAGTGGTGCGTGGCTACTACCATCGCGACCATCGGGATCTTCATCGCGGAGTCCTTCGCCTTGCGCTCGGAGCTTGCGATCGATGAAGACGAGTTGATCGACTAGCAGCATGACGACCATCACCCCGGCCATGGAGGATTACCTCAAGACGATCTTCGGCCTGGAGGAGATCGGCAGCCGGGTCACGACCCAGGCCATCGCCGAGCAACTCAACGTGGCCGCGCCCTCGGTGACCGGGATGATCAAGCGGCTCCACGAACTCAAACTGGTCGAGCACGAGCCCTACCGCGGCGTGACGCTGACCGAGGCCGGCCGCAAGGTGGCCCTCGAAGTCGTGCGCCACCACCGCCTGCTGGAGCTCTACCTTGCCGAGGCGCTCGGCTACACCTGGGATGAGGTCCACGACGAGGCCGACCGCCTGGAGCACACCATCTCCGAAGCATTCGCGGCGCGCATCGACGAGGCGCTCGGCTTCCCGACGCACGACCCGCACGGCGACCCCATCCCGACACTGAGCGGCGACCTGCCGGCATCCAGCGACCGGCGCCTCTCCGACCTCGAAGAGGGCCACAAGGCAGTCGTCGTCCGCGTCATGCGCGACGACGGCGAGCGGCTGCGCTACCTCGGGCGGTTGGGGCTCTACCCCAAGGCGGAAGTGGAAGTGCTCGAAAAGCTGCCATTTAACGGTCCGCTGCGGATCAAGGTGGCCGGCGAGGAGCACATCCTCGGGCTTGACCTGGCCTCGGACGTCTACGTTCGGGAGCTGGACGAAGAGGACTAACCGGCCGGCTTGCCGCCGGCAGCCCGGTGTACGTACAATCTGGCACTACGATGCTGAAAGCGAGCGAAACGGGGTGACGTGGTCCTGACTTTCTCCGGCACGACGACGATCTGGCACGAACCCCCGCGTTACTCCCCCGATGAACTGGCGATCACTGACTGGCCACTGTTGAGCGCGATCCTGCGCCAGCGCGGCATCACCAGCACCGAGGCCGCGCTGGCGTACCTGACACCCGAGCGCACCCCGCTAGGCGATCCGTTTCTGCTGCCGGATATGCACCAGGCCGTCACGATGATTCGCGAGGCAATCGAGCGCGGCGACAGGATCGCTATCTTCGGTGACTACGACGTCGACGGCATCAGCTCGACCGCCATGTTGACGCGCGCCCTGCGCCGCCTGGGCGCCGACGTGACCCCACGCATCCCCCACCGCGCCAACGAGGGCTACGGCCTGAACACACGGGCCGTCGAGGACTTCGCCGCGGCCGGCTGCAAGCTCCTGATCACTGCCGACTGCGGCTCCAGCAATGTGGCAGAGATCGACCTGGCGCTGACGCGCGGCATGCGGGTCATCGTCATTGACCACCACCGGGTGCATCACGAGCTGCCGGAAGAGGTCGCCTTCGTCTCCCCGACGCGGCCGGAGAGCCGCTACCCGGAGGGCGAGCTGGCCACTGCTGGTGTCAGCTACACCCTGCTCCGGGCGCTGCTCGGCGACGACGCCGCCGAGATGTACCTGCCTTACGCCGCGCTGGGCACGGTCGCCGATGTGGTGCCGCTGCGGGGCGAGAACCGCACTCTGGCCGCGCGCGGCATCGAGATGCTGCGCCGCTGGAGCCTGCCCGGCTTCAAGGCGCTCTGCAAGCTGGCCGGGATCGAGCGCCGGGCAGTCGATGCCTTCGCCATCGGCTACATCATCGGCCCGCGCATCAACGCCGCCGGGCGCATGGATACGCCGGACATCGCGCTAGACTGGTTCCTCTCGGATGACCTGGCCGCCTCGCTGCCCCACGCCGAGCGGCTCGACCAGCTCAACCGCGCCCGCCAGAACGAGACGAAGCGCGTGCTGGCCCAGGCGGAGATGCAGATTCTCCAGCAGGGCGGCGCGGAGCGGCAGCCCGTACTGGTCGTCGACGGCGAGGGCTGGAACGTCGGCGTCGTCGGGATCGTCGCCGGGCGGCTGGCCGAGCGCCACAACCGGCCGGCGGTCGTCATCGCGCGCGGCTCCGAATTCAGCACCGGCTCGGCGCGCACCGCCGGCGGGGTCGACATCACCGAGGCCATCCGCGAGTGCCGCGACCTGCTGGAACGCTTCGGCGGCCACACCGCCGCGGCCGGCGTGACGCTGGCAACGAGCAGGATCGGCGAGTTCCGCGAGCGACTAAGCCGGGTCGTCAACGACCATCTCGGCGGCCGCCTGCCAGTCCGTGAGATCCACCTGGACGCGGAGATCCCGCACCACGATCTGACCCTGGACACGGTCGACCGGCTGACGGTGCTCGAGCCCTGCGGCCACGGCAACGAGCAGCCGCTCCTGCTGGTGCGTGGCGTGCGGCCGGTGAATGCGCGCACGAGCCGCGACGGCCGCCACCTGCTCTTCACCGTGACCGACGCCGAGGGCCGCGCCCACAAGGCTGCCTTTTTCGACGCCGGCCACCGCCTGACCGAACTGCTGCGTTACGACCGCATCGACGTCGCCGCCGAACTGCGCCGAAACTCCTGGAACGGCCGCACCAACCTCGAACTCCGACTCACCGACTTCCGCCCGGCGACGCCGTAGCCGCGTCCCCGAAATCCCCGGATCCCCCCGCACGAGGTGCGCATCCCGAACCCAGAGGGTATCCCCGTCGAGGGGTCTAGCTGACTGCCGGAGCGTTTGGGGGAGGGAGACGGCGTCGATGCCGCTCTGCGGGCACACATCACGCCGAGAGATGATGCGCCAGGAAGTCCAGCGTGCGCTGGATGATCCAGCCGGTCGTGGCCGAGCGGTCGGTGCCGTCGAAGGCGTGCTCGCCAGCGGCGTAGTTGATGAGCTCCAGGTTTAAGTTGTGCTCCAGGGCGGCCCGGATGAAGCTGTCGGCCGCAGCGTTGAAGACGGGGTAATCCCGACCGGCGCGGACGATCTGGAGCGGAAGCGTCGTCGCGCGCTCCGACCCGAGCAGGTGGAGCGGGTTATAGCGCGCCAGCTCGCCATCCGGGCGGCCACCGGCCCGCTCGATGAACAGCTCCAGGTCGAGGATGCCGTAGTAGCAGGCCGCGCAGCGCAGATAGTCGGCATCCGGCTCGAGCGCCGCCAGGATCCCCAGGTAACCTCCCGCCGAACAGCTCCAGATTCCCAGGCGCGCGCGGTCGATGCCGAACTCGCCAGCCCGCTCCCGGATGAGAGCCAGCGCGGCCCGCACGTCGTCCAGGACCGCGCCGACCCGGCTGAAGCCGTGTGAAGAGCGATGTTCGAAGACGACGGCGACCATGCCGGAGGCCGCGACCAGCCGCCCCCACATCTCGTACTGCGGGTGATTCTTGATCCCGGCCAGCCGCTCCGGCGGCGCGTCGCCATGGACAAAGATCACTGCCGGCAGCGCATCACCTGGCGCCAGTCCCGAAGGCTGGTAGATGTCCAGCCCCAGCCGTCGATCGCCGTCAAGGGCATAGGCCAGATCGCGGATGATCCGGGCATTTGCCATCCCGGGGAGCTCATAAGTGAACGACGGCGCGTTCATGGCAGTCCTCCTGACTACAGCGAGGCCCACCGGGGCAGGGCCAGCGCTGGCGCTACACTTCGGCGATCGCGTGCATAGAGGCCGGATCATACTGGATGTGGAAAGTGCCGGCGCCAGTCCGTGGCGCTGGCTGAGGGGGATGGACGATGACAGGCGAGCGGATGCGGCTGCGGGACCTGATCGGGCGCGGGATCGGGGCCTTCCCGACCGGGACACATAATGCCATCACTGACGTGCCCGGCGTCGAAGTCGGCCACACGACCGTGTCCTGGGGTGACCCGCCGGGCGCGCCGGGCGAGGGGCCAGCGCGCACCGGAGTGACCGCCATCTGGCCCGGCCACCGCGACATCTTCGAGCGCCCCGTCCCGGCCGGCACCCACGACCTGGCCGGCACCGGTGAGATCACCTGCATGACCGAGATTGACGAACTCGGCATGCTGGCCTCGCCGATCCTGCTGACCAATTCGATGCAGATTGGCGCCGTCTACGACGCCACGGTGCGCTACCTGATTGAGCGCAATCCGGCGGTCGGACGCACGACCAGCGTCGTGATGCCGGTCGTCGGCGAGTGCGACGACTCGTTCCTGAACGACTCGCGCGGCCTGCACGTCCAGCCCGAGCACGTCGTCGGGGCGCTGGACTCCGCCACCGGCGGTCCAGTCGCAGAAGGCTGCGTCGGCTCAGGGACCGGGATGATGTGCTTCGCCTTCAAGGGCGGCATCGGCACCTCGTCGCGCATCGTCGAGATCGGCGAGCGCAGCTACACCGTCGGCGTGCTGGTGATGAGCAACTTCGGCCGCCGGCGGCGCCTGACGGTCGCCGGACGCCTGATCGGGCCGGAGTTCCCGGACCTGATGCCGGAGCTGGGCTCTGCGCCAAAGCCGGACGGCCGCCACGCCGAAGGCTCCTGCATCGTGATCGCCGCGACCGACGCGCCGCTGACCAGCCATCAACTGGCCCGCGTCGCCAAGCGCGCCGCCTGGGGCCTGATCCGCACCGGCTCGGCCGGCGGCAACGGCTCCGGCGAGATTGCCCTGGCCTTCTCGACCGCCTACACACTGGAGGCATCCCCGCGCTACACCGTCGAGCTGCTCAACACCTTCGCCACCGACGACCTGTTCGAAGCCACCGTCGACGCCGCCGAGGAAGCCGTCATCAACAGCCTGTGCATGGCCACCACCACCGTCGGCCGCGACGGGAACACGGCGTACGCGATCCCGCTGGACCGGCTGGCGGAGTTGG
This sequence comes from Thermomicrobiales bacterium, assembly GCA_035304105.1. Classification (GTDB taxonomy): domain Bacteria; phylum Chloroflexota; class Chloroflexia; order Thermomicrobiales; family CFX8; genus JAUIIK01. The sequence goes on from DATGQR010000423.1 coordinate 6,820, forward strand.
TGGGATAGAGGGGAGGCTCCCTCCCCCGGCCGCGGCCCAGAGGGCACTCCGCTCGCACCCGCAAGCGAGGTACCCGGGAGAGGGGTGCCCGGTTGTTCGATCAGAGCTAGCGATCAACTGGGATCGTGTCTTAGCTCCCCTCGTCCTCCGCGCTGCGAGTGGCCGGGGTACCCGCGAAGCGGGTCGCGGGTTGGGGGGGTGAGGGCCATCCTTCCCTGTTCCCTCTTCCCTGTTACCTGTCCCCTACCCTCGGCGGCCCCGCGGCGATGCGCTCGCGCATCCCGGCGATCCCGGCTGCGGTGCGCGGAGCGTTCCAGACGCTTTCGAGCCACCAGGTGACGCCAGCGTCAGCCCAGGGCTGGACGATCTCGGCGGCGGCTGCGGGGTCGTCGCCGGGGGTATCGTCCTCCCAGACGATGTCGAACGGCGTCGTCGCCGTCCGGCGCGCGTCGATCCAGGCCTTCATCGCACGGATATCGTCCGGGGTGGTCGGGTCGTCGGTGCCGTCGAGCTTGTAGGGGATCAGGCCGTCCCACTGCACGACCCGGCGCATCGACTTCGGCCGCGGCCAGGCACCGACCACCCAGACGGGGATGCGTGGGCGCTGGCAGGGCGACGGCGAATAGGTCACATCATCGAGCCGGAAATGCTCGCCCTCGAAGCTGAACGGCCCGCCGCTCCAGAGACCGTTGAGGACGGCCAGTCCCTCGTCCAGCAGTTCCGCCCGGCGCTTGCGGTCGACCTCCTCGCCGTATTTCGCGAAGCCCGTCTCCGGCGCGCCCAGCCCGACCGGCAGGATCACCCGGCCGCCGGAGAGCTTGTCGAGCGTGGCCGTCTCCTGAGCCAGCTTCCAGGGCCGCCGGCGGGAGAGCGGCGTCAGCATCGTCGCCAGCTTGACGCGCTCCGTCCGCGCGGCGATCGCCGCCAGCGTAACCCAGACATCGTTGCCGTCGATGCCGTCCCAGACGAACACGCCATCCCAGCCGGCCTCCTCGGCGAGGCAGCCCAGCTCGACTATCGCCCGAACATCCGCGTCGTGGACGAGCGTCACGCCAAACTTCACACTGCACCGTGCCTTTCCATGTCTCCATCGACAACCCACCCAGCCTAACGGGCAATCGATGACATCCTCTGTCATCATTGAGCGGCCATACTGAGCTCCGGACAGATGGAAGGCAGGCCACGCCGTGCGAGCCGACCGACTCTTGTCGATTCTCCTGCTGCTGCAAACCAATCGCCGGATGACGACCCGCGAGCTGGCCGAGCGGCTGGAAGTCTCGCCGCGCACGATCCACCGCGATATGGACGCCTTGAGCGGGGCCGGCGTGCCGGTCGTCGGCTACCCCGGCCAGGGCGGTGGCTGGGAGCTGCTGGAGCCCTACCGCACCGACCTGACCGGCCTGACGCCCGAGGAGAGCCAGACGATCCTGCTCGACAGCCTGCCCCCCTCGCTCGCCGAACTGGGACTGGATGCGGCGGCCCGCTCGGCGCGCATCAAGCTGATGGCCGCGCTGCCCGACAGCACCCGGGACGCGGTCGACTACACCCGCCAGCGGCTCTACATCGACCCCACCGGCTGGTCGCGGCAGAACGATGAGACCCCGGAGATGCTGCCGGCCATCCAGGAAGCCGTGTGGTCCAATCGCATGCTCCAGATCACCTACCGGCGCGCCGACGGCAAGGTGGTCGAGCGCGTCGTCAATCCGCTCGGGCTGGTGGTCAAGGGGCAGAACTGGTATCTGGTCGGCGCGGTCGACGAGGGCTACCGCACCTACCGCATCTCACGCGTCACCGATGCCCGCGTCGAGGACATTCCGGCGGAGCGCCCGGCCGGCTTCGATCTGCGCGAGTTCTGGGTGCAGTCGACCAGCGAGTTCCAGACTCGGCTGCCGAGCTACTCGGTGGGACTGGAGGTCTCTCCGGACCTGCTC
>DATGQR010000424.1:0-2110 GCA_035304105.1 Thermomicrobiales bacterium
GTGAACTACGAGGGCCGCGCCGCGGCCATGCTGGGCGACACCGGGCTGATGTGCTGCGATCCGACCGACATGCCGGTCGGCGTGCTGGTGGTGCCGCCGGGCACCGTCTACGTGGGCGGCGGCATCAGCGGCGGCGCCGAAGCTCGCGCTCAGGCCAGGATCGCGGCGATGAAGGCGGCGGCCGCGGCGTGTCACGAGTGGATCAACAGCAACATGCCGCCCGGCGCCGACCGCGAGCAGGCGCATCGCAGGGTGTGCGAGTCGACCGGCCATCCGGTCGACGTCGCGACCGGCAAGGTGTTCACGGGCGTCACCATCGCGCAGCTGCGCGGGCGCATCCCGGTCCGCTTCGCGCTCGACTATTCGACCGCGCGGGCGCAGGAGGACGGCCCGTTCGGCCACGGCTGGCGTCACGAGCTCGAGCGCCATCTGCTGATCACCGACGAGTTCATCGCCCACCGCAACCAGCACGGCCATTTCGCCGCCTTCGCGCCGATCGGCCCGGGCGAGGAGGCGCAGAACCTCGCCGACGGGCTGACGCTCGGCCATCATGGCCACTACCTGACGGTGCGCGACGCGACTGGCCTCGAGGACGTGTTCCTCCTGCCCGAAGGCTACCAGAAGGGCTGGATGCTGCCGCTCGCCGGCATTCGCGACGCATTCCGCAACTGCGTGCGCCTGCATTACGAGGACCGGCGGCTCGCCTCGATCACCGACAGCGCCGGACGTGAATTGTACTTCACCTATGGCGAGGGCAATCGCGTGATCCAGGTGCTGCGCAAGGATGATCCACAGGTCGCTCCGGAGCCAATCGTGACCTGCCGCTACGATCGGGCGGGCGATCTGGTCGCGGTTGGCGATCCGCTCGGCCAAGAGCGCCGCTTCGTCTACGATCACCACCTGCTGGTGCAGGAAACCGATCGCAACGGCTTCTCCTTTTACTTCGCCTACGACGAGGCGCAGCGCTGCGTTCTGACCTGGGGCGACGGCGGCAAGCTGTACCGGCGCATCAGCTACGACCCGGAGCGCCAGCTCAGCCACGTCGTGGACAGCTACGGCGGCCAAACCTTCTATCGGCTGAGCGCCGGCGGCCAGGTCGAGGACCGGATCGATCCTTTGGGCAATGAATGGTCCAAGGTGCTGGACGACGAGGGGCACGTCCTCTCGAAGACCGATCCGCTCGGCCGCACCTGGACCTTTGCCTACGACGAGGCCGGACGCGTGATCGAGCGTAGCGACCCGGCGGGTGACAGTTGCGAGATCGCTTACGATGATGCCGGCCGGATCGCCGGCCTCAGCTACTCGTTGGGCGCGGGGTTCACCGTCGAGCACGATGCACGCACCGGTAGGTCGGTGCGCAAGAGCTTCGGGGACGGTGGTCCGGTCTATCGCTACACGTGGAGCGACCGCGGCGATCTGGAGGAAGTCTGGCGCGACGATCGGCTGCGCCAGAGGATCGCTTATGACGAGCAGGGCAACCCGACCCGCATCGAGCTCGACGATGGCCGTTGGCAGACGATGGCGTTCGATCGAACGGGGCGACTCCGGCGACTCACGACTGACGGCGGCCTTGATGTCGGCCTTCACTGGAATCAGGCGGGCCAGCTGGTTGCCGCGCAGCACGCAGGCCAGCCGGTCGAGGACCGGACCTATGATGCCGAAGGAAACCTTCTGGCGCGGCAGAAGGGCGACGCCGCGGCGACGTTCGCCATCGGCGCCTGGAACGTGCCGGTCGCCGCATCAGGCTCGGCGCTGCGGCAGTGGTACACATGCGCTCACGATCCCGAGAATCGCCTCACGGAACTGAGCCACGGAGGCCATGCACCGCACAGGTTCGACTATGACCTGTGCGGCCGGGTCACGGCGCATCGCCATCCGGACGGAGGCCTCGAGCGGTTCGAGCGGGATGCCGGCGGTAGGGTTACGGCCATCGTCGATCGCCTGGGCCGACGCGCCGAGCTCGCCTACGATGTCTGGGGCAACGTCGCCGAACGTCGCGACGCTGACGGTATCGACCGGTGGATTTTTGCGAGCGCGACCGATCTCAATGCCCACGAGTCCGAGGCGGTGGCTTGCCGGTTCGAGCTCGATGAAGACGGGCGGCCGGTCG
>DATGQR010000425.1:0-2256 GCA_035304105.1 Thermomicrobiales bacterium
CCCGGCCGCCGAAGAGAATCCGGCCGTCGGCCGTCTTGGAGAGATAGTCGATGACGTACCTGCTGGAGCCGATGCACTCCCGGCCGCGCCAGCCGATCTGCCCCCACTGATCCTCGTCCAGCGGCTCGGTCAGCACGATCAGCGAGTAGATCGGGATCACCTGGCGCGAGAGCTGCTCGAGCTGGGAAAGGTAGGACTCGCCGCATAGGACGACGACATTGGCTCGCAGATCGCCGTGCTCGGTGTGCAGCACCGGGCGCTTGCCTGGCGTGTAGCCGGTCGCGGCCGTCTGCTCGTAGATCCTCGCGCCGAGCCGCTCGACGGCGCGGGCCAGCCCGCGCACCAGCTTGCCGGGGTGGATTGTCGCGCAGTTGGGGTTGTAGAGCGAGGCGATCGCGCCGCGCACCTTCACCCGCGCCTGAGTCTCTTCCTCACCCAGCAATTCGTAGCCGTCGGCGAAGCCGCGCTGGCGCATCGCCTCGTAGCCGCGCATCACGCTCTCAAGTTGATGCCGGCCACGCGCCAGGCGCAGCGCACCACCCTTCTCATAGTCGCAGTCGATCTGCTCGCTCTCGGCGACATCGCCGACCTCGTCCACCGCGGCCACCATCTCGCGGTGGATCTGGCTGGCCGCACCGGTGCCGAAGCGGCGCTCCAACTCGCCGATGCTGACTGGGAAGCCGGCCGAGCACCAGCCGCCGTTGCGGCCCGACGCCCCGAAGCCGGCGATCTCCTTCTCGACGATCGCCACGTTCAGGCTCGGGTCACGCTTTAGCAAGTAGTAGGCGGTCCAGAGTCCGGAGTAGCCGGCGCCGAGAATCGCCACATCGACGTCGACCGAGCCCGGCAGTGGCGCTCGGGGCGTCAGATCGTCGCCACACGACTCGAGCCAGTAGCTATAGCTGCGGTAGTCACGCCCGGCCATGCGCCACACTCCCCCTCGAACGCTCTAGTCGGTCGCCACGGCAATCGCGGCGAGGTCGGCCAGCGACACCAGCCGGGCCGGCGGCCGGGCCGTCATCGGCAGGAGCCGGTCGAGCGCGATACCAGCCTGCTGTTGGATCATCCTGGCAATCACATACTCCGTGTCGCGGCCCTGGGATACACCCATCCCGGCGCGCGTCCGCCGCTTGACGTCGTTGATGCTGACTGCGCCCTGCCCGATCGCCTCCCGAATGCGCCCGGCCGTCACCTGTTCCTCGCGGTCGACCTGGACGTCATCAGGGATGAGCGCCGGGTCTGCAAATGGGACCTCTGGGGGCCGCTCGACGGTAACGCTTTCCAGTGCGGCGAGCGCCCCGTCGAGCCCATCGCCACCGGCCGCCGCAATCCCGGCGACGGTGCCCTGAGCGTGCGCGACGCTCGCCGCGACGATGCCGGCCGCATCGCCCACCACGTAGATACCTTCCACACTGGTCTGCATCGTCCGGTCGAGGACCGGGACGTGGCAGCCATCCGCAGCGGAGAACTCCAGCTCGGCCCCGGCGTGCCGCGCAAGCTCGGGATCGGGCAGGCAGCCAAAGGCCAGCACCACCGCGTCGACCTCCGTCTCGCGACCGCCTACTTCAATCGCCTCGACGGCCATCGAGCCGCGCGCCACGAGACCATCCGGCGAGGACACCCGAGCCACCACGTCAGCACCGGCCAATTCCAAATCTTCAACGATGCCGTCGGCATCCTGACCCTTGCCGACGACGGCCGCGCGTCGGCCGGGCAGCACGCGGTGAAGATGCATGAAGCGTCGCGCCGCGCCCGAGGTCATCACGCCCGGCAGCGTCCAACCTGCAAATGGCCAGGCGATAGCCGTCGAGCCGGTCGCCACGATGACGGCCTCGGCTGCGAGCTGGTATGAGCCGTCCGGGCCGACCACGCCGAGGACGCGATCATCGAACAGCCCCCAGGCTACGGACCCGGGCCGGAAGTCGATCCCGTCGGCGCTCAGCAGCTCGCCTAGCTCGATAGCAATCTGAAATCCGCGCTTGCCTTCGATGAAGTCCGGGGGCCCGCTCAGCTCGTCGAGCGACGAGCGCAGCCAGCCGCCCGGCGCGTCCTGCTCGTCCAGCACGATCACCTGTGCGCCGGCCGCGGCCGCGGCCCGGGCCGCGGCGACGCCAGCGATTCCGGCGCCAACGACGACGATCTGTCCCGATTGCCTCACGAGCCAGCCTCCCACTCGCCGAGGCCGCGCTGCAGCCTCGCCGCCATGCCCTCCTCGACCGGAGTGGTCATCAGCGGGACGTTCGCCTCACCGTTGAC
>DATGQR010000426.1:0-7264 GCA_035304105.1 Thermomicrobiales bacterium
GCGGGTCGTGCCGTACTCGTCGTACCGGCCTGAGTTCTCGCGGGAGCCGCTGGCCGAGGCGGTCGAGGCGGCGGGCTTCCGCTACGTCCACATGGGCGACCAGCTGGGCGGGCGCCCGGAAGAGGATCGCTTCTGGATCGATGACAGGAAGGTCGACTACGAGCAGGTCAAGGAGCTTCCGGAGTACCAGCGAGGCATCGAGCGGCTGCTCGACGCCCGCGAGCAGGGCTTTACCGTCTGCCTGATGTGCAGCGAGCAGCGGCCGGAGGAGTGCCATCGCAGCAAGCTGGTCAGCGAGTCGCTGGTCGAGCGCGGCGTGCCGGTCGAGCACATCGACGCCGACGGCGAGCTGCGCGGCCACGATGAGGTCATCCACCGCCTCACCAAGGGCCAGCTGACCTTCGACTTCGCCCCGCCGAAATTCACCTCCAAGCCCCTCAAACGCCGCCGCAGCGCCTGACGCAGGTTTACCGCCGCCTCGCGCAACTACGTCGCACCGTGTCACGTCCGCGCCGGCCTCACGGGGATGATTTGCCCATTCAGCCATCGTAGGGGTGGAACTTGTCTCCACCCCTACGGCCTTAATGATTTCCCTGTTCCCTGTTGCCTATTCCCTAATCCCTCGCGCCTACACGCGTCACATGACCGTCCCGCCGCGCAGGACGACCAGGGCGATGAGGATGAGCAGGCCGATGACGACGCAGCCGCTGAAGCAGGTGAGTTGTCGCCGACGCCAGCCGGGCGCTTCGTTCATTGACCCCGCTCCTCTGTGTAACACACCTCAGCCGGCCGATCCGGGCCGATTATCGCTGGCCGATCAAGAGCGCGATCGGGAAGGCAGCCAGGGCGCCGGCCAGCCGGATCGCACGCTGGCCCGATTCTACCCGGCTTCCGGTGAAGGTTTCGCTCCAGTCGCCGGGCGCGCCGGACGGCAGCAGCACCTCGGTGTCGCTCCAGGCCTCCGGGCCCAGCGGGAGCTGTGGCGGCTGGCAGCCGATCTCCCTGGCCAGGATGGCGGTCAGCCGGGGCACGATCGTGACGGCCCACTGGCCTTCGTGGGTGCGAGCGAAGGCGATCGCGTGGCGCTCGCGCGCGCCGCGGACCTCCAGCGGGACGTAGCTGCCCTGCCGGAAGAGGTCGCAGTGACGGGCGCGGGTCTGCAGGCCACGGTGGGTGACGAAGAGCTTGAGCGCGCCGTCCTGCCAGTGCGACAGCAGATCCCGCACCGCCGCTGTCTCCAGTCCGGCGAGCAGCGCCGCGTGGCGCTCGAAGTCGACCGGGCGGCGGTTGTCGGGGTCGGCCAGGGTCAGGTCCCAGATTTCGGTGCCCTGGTAGAAGTCGGGCACGCCGGGCGCGGTGAGTTTGAGCAGCAGGCCGGCCAGCGAGTTGAGCATGCCGTGGAAGGCGACCCGCCGCTGGAAGGGCAGGAAGGCTTCCAGGAAGGCCTCGTTGTCGAGCGTGTCGTTGATGAAGCTCTGCAGGGCCGTCTCGTAGACCTCGTTCTGGTCCACCCAGCTGGTGCGCAGCTTGGCCTCGCGCTCGGCCTTGACCAGGTAGGCCTTGACGCGCTTGCGGTAATCCTCCAGCTCGCCGTCGTTCAGCGGCCAGGAGCCCAGCAGCGTCTGGAATATGAACAACGCGGCCCGGCCGTCCGGCGCCGGCTGGTCGTCGATCGAGCGTACGTCAGAGGCGGTCGCCTCGCGCCAGCGCTCGAAGGCCGCTTCCCACTCGTCGGGCAGCTCGGAGAGCACGGCGATGCGGTGGCGCACACTCTCACTGCGCTTGGAGTCGTGGGTCGATGTGGCGTTCAGCGTGTGGGGCCAGGTTTCGGCGCGGCGCGCGGCCCAGGCGTGGAAGTCGGTCACGCTGGCCTCGGCCGCGTCGCGCTCGCCGCCGACGGCGTTGGCCGAGATCAGTGTGGGGTCGCGGTAGAGGGTCGTGTCCTCCAGGCCCTTGGCCATGGCCGGGCCGGTGAACTGCTGCCAGCCGGCGATGAAGTCCAGACGGCGGCGTTGCTCGCCCTCGTCCAGCCGGTCGAAGTCTGTGAGCAGCAGGACGCGGCCCATGAACTGGATCGCCACCTCCAGATCCGGGCGGCGTTCCATTGCGTCGCTGATGACGCTCGCCAACAGCTCCCGGTCGCGCTTGGCGATCTCCGGGCCGGCGATGTAAGTGCGGTAGACCGGCATGGCGGCCGTGACCTCGCGGATCGCGCCGCGGAGTTCGTGCGTGGTCAGGTCGCGGCCGTAGCGGTCGTCGCGGGCGATCGCCGCCAGCCAGCCGGTCAGCCGGTCGGTGTCGGCCGGGAAGAGTTCGTCGAGTACCTGGAGCTTGGCTTCGTAGAGCGTTGCCTGGAAGTCGGCCACCGGGGCGGCGTGCTTGCCGGTCAGCTCGGTCAATTGCTGGAGCCCGACCGTGCTGGTCAGCGCCGCGCTGGCCATGTTCAGGAAGTCGTAGCCGGTCGTCCCGGCCACCGGCCAGCCCTCCGGCAGCGGCTCCTCACCGGTCAGGATCTTCTCGACGACGACGTAGAGCGGCCGCGCCTCGTCCGCCGGCCGCAGGTAGTCCCGCAGCCGCTCGAGGTAGTCCAGCGGGTCGCGCAGGCCGTCGATGTGGTCGATGCGCACGCCGGTGACCAGCCCGGCGCGCACCAGCGGCCGCAAGCGCTCATGGACCAGCCGGAAGGTGTCCTCGGAGTCGATCGCGAGCGCGATCAACTCGTTGATGTCGAAGAAGCGGCGGTAGTTGATCTCCCGCGCGCCGGTGCGCCAGTAGCCCAGGCGAAAGTGCTGGGCCGCGACCAGCCGGTCGAGCGCATCCCGGCGCGCCTCGCCCGCGCCCCGGCACGCTTCCAGTGCCGCCCGGGATTCCGGAGCGTCGCTGATCGGGAGCCGCGCGTCGTAGTAGCTCAGGGACGGCTCACCGCCATGCTCCACCACGTCCAGTTCGTCGTTGGCCAGGACGTTCGCGTAATGGTCGCCGAGGATCGGCAGGAGCACCTTGCCGTGCTCGTCCCAGTAGATGTCGAAGAGGCGGGCGGCGGGCGAGCCGGGGCCGTCGCGCAGCGCCGCCATCCACCAGCGGTTTGCGCTGTCGGCCGCCATGTGGTTCGGCACGATGTCGAGTAGCACGCCCATGCCGCGCTCGCGGGCGGCGCGAGACAGCCGCTCGAAGCCGGCCGCCCCACCGAGTTCATGGTTGATCTCGGTGGGGTCGGTGACGTCATAGCCGTGGCCACTGCCCTCGCGCGCGGCCATGACCGGCGAGAGGTAGAGGTAGGTGATGCCCAGCCGTTGGAGATAGTCCAGCTGCGCCAGGGCCGCCTCGAAGGGGAATTCGGCGTTGAGCTGCAGCCGGTAGGTAGCCAGCGGCACCCGGTTAAAGGCGCTCATCGAACTTTGAAGTGCAGCGCTTCGCCCAGCCGCTCGAACGACTCGACCCACCCGGCAGCCTCCTCGTCGCCGCTCTCGGCGCGATCCTTCATCTCCGGGTAGCGGGTCGTGTAGACCACGTAGTAGTTGTTCTGGGCGGTCCAGAGATCGCAGTTGATCGGCAAGTCTTCGAACGTCTCGATCATCTCAGTGGTCTGGTCGAAGATCTCCGGGCCAGCGTCCTCCTCGTCCAGCCGCGCGGTCTGGCGCTCGAGGGCCTCACTCATCGCGAAGCTGATGCCGGGCACGTCCAGCTCCAGGCCCCAGGACTCGGTGTCGTCGAAGTAGCCGCGGATGTAGTCGATATCGACGGGATCCTCGCGCAGCGTGCGGGTGATGTCGACGTTCATGATGAACTCGGCCGCCGTGCGGAGCGCGCGCGGCAGCGGGATCGAGACACTGTCCAGGTAGCGCATCAGCGCTGCGTTGTCTTCGTAGACATGGCGGTAGACCGACTCGGCGTCGTCCAGCGTGTCCGCCAGGATCACGCGGGTGATGTTGCGCTGCTCGTCGCGGAAGAGCGTGCCCAGCGAATAAGAGTGGTCGCCGAAGTTGCGGTCGATGCACCGGATCGTCTCCGGGTAGTCGGCGCGCTGGAACGCTTCGGTGAGCTCGTTGACCATCTGCTCGAACTGCTCCTGGTTGCGGTACGGGCGCACCCCGCCGTCGAGGTTGTGGTCGCCCAGGTGGAGCACGCCGAAGGCGAACAGGTCCTGCTCGCCCGTGATTCGCGAGCGCAGATGCACGCGGCCGACGCCCAGCCGGGCGCGGCCGGTCTCCTGGCGGAGGAACGCTTCCGGGTGCGCGTCGTAGGAGTAGACCGTCGTTGGAGGTTCGTCGGCGAAGAGCGAGCTCATCGCGAAGTGGGCGGCCACCTTGGGGTGATCGGCCTTGTTCGGCAGCACCAGGCGCTTGTAGATATTCGCGCCGTCGCCGAAGCGCGGCAGGTTGCTCTTGGCCTCCGCCAGCCGCTCGACGAAGCCGGCCTCCAGGTTACCCCCGGTGAGCCCATCGGCCAGTTCGACCGCTCGCGCGGCGTACTCGATGACCTGGACGGTCTCAATGCCGGAGAGCTCGTCGAAGAACCAGCCGCAGCTGGTGTACATCAGCATCGCGTGACGCTGCATCTCCAGCAGCTTCAACGTCCGGACTCGCTCGTCTACCGACAGCTCGTGGGTCGCGTGCTCGGCCAGGAAGCAGTCGACCGACCCCGGCGTGCGGTCGAGCACGACGTGGATGAAGGCGTCGCGCGCGGCCCAGACATCCTTGAGCAGCTCGCCGCCCAGCTGCATGTAGATCGGCTCGCACTCGTCGCGCAGCCAGTCGAGCGCGGCGCGCAGCGGCCCGCGCCACTCCTGGTGCCAGTCGCCGTTTCCGCCAGTGTTGCAGCCACAGTTGGAGCGCCAGCGCTCGACGCCGTGGATGCAGGACCAGGAGGTGTCCCCGATGATCTCGACCTCATGGGTCGGCGGGTAGCGTTCCAGGTACTCGCCGTAGTTGGTCAGCGTGGCGAGCCCCTGCTCTTCGATGTAGTGTAGAGCGTAGGCCAGCGCCATCTCGCCAGCGTTGTGGTGGTGGCCGTAGGTCTCGCCGTCGGTGGCGATGTGGACGATCTGCGGCCAGTCGCGATCCTCGGAGAAGATGCCGACCATGCGGTTAGCCAGCAGCTCGCCCTGGTTGAGCAGACCCTCGAAGGCGACCGCCTGAGAGACCGGGCCGTCGTAGAAGAAGACGGCGATCGCGCCGCCAGCGGGCAGGTTGACCAGGTAGGGCCGCGTCGGGTCGATCCGTCCGCCGCTGACGTCGATCCACTCTTCGTCCTCCCCGCCGATCTCGCGCATCTTTCCGGCCTGGTGGGGCGCCAGCACGGTGAAGGCGATGCCGTGCTTGGCCATCAGCTCCAGCGACTCAACGTCGACGGCCGTCTCGGCCAGCCACATGCCCGCCGGCGTGCGTCCGAAGCGGCGCTCGAAGTCGGCGATGCCCCAGATGATCTGGGTCTCCTTATCGCGCCGGTTAGCGAGCGGCATGATCATGTGGTTGTAGTTCTGGGCCATCGCCGAACCGTGGCCGGAGTAGCGTTCCTGGCTGAGCTTGTCGGCCTGGAGGATCGCCTGGTAGGTCTCGGGGTCGTTGTCATCCATCCAGGCCAGCAGCGTCGGCCCGAAGTTGAAGCTGATGCTGGCGTAGTTGTTCACGATCTTCAGGATGCGCCCATCCTCGTCGAGAATGCGCGCGGCCGCGTTCGGGCCGTAGCACTCGCGCGAGATGCGCTCGTTCCAATCGTGGTACGGGTAGGCGGAGTCCTGGACCTCGATCGTTTCGAGCCAGGGGTTCTCGCGCGGCGGTTGATAGAAGTGCCCGTGCACACAGATATAGCGGTCCACGTCGGATGCTTTCTACTCGGGTTCCTGGATGTAAACACAGCAGCTCATGCGCGGGATGTCGAGTTCCACTTCGCCATGTGAGCTTACGTTCCGGGGGAGACTATCGGCCGTTCCGGCCCAGCGCCGGTCGGCGGTGTTGAGGGCCAGGGTCCATTCGCCGGCGGGAACCGGCAATAGGAGGGTTGCTGGATCAACGCCAAATGATATCACGACGCACACCTCCTCTTTCGGGTGGCGCCGGCGCAGGAAGAGGACTCGATCGCCATGGCTAGCGGTCAGCTCCATGGCTGCCATGTCCAGGCCGGCCAGCGCCGGGTGCGCGCGCCGCAACCGCAGCAGCTCGCGGTGCAGCTCGTAGAGCGCGCGGTGTTCCGGTTGCTCCAGCTTAGATCGGTCCAGTTTCGCCGACGCGAAGGTCTCAGGCGCGGCGGGGTCGAGAATCTCGCCCTTCCAGCCAAAGCTACGGAACTCCCGGCTGCGGCCTTTGCGGACGGCCTCGATCAAGTCCGGCTCGCTGTGGTCGACGAAATAGGGGAACGGGTTGGTCTCGCCGTACTCCTCGCCCATGAAAAAGAGCGGCAGATAGGGCGTCAGCGTCACCAGCCCGGCGACTGCCTTCTGTGCCTCGAAGCCGATCAGCGTGCTGAGCCGCTCGCCCCGGGCGCGGTTGCCGATCTGGTCGTGGTTCTGGGCGAAGACGACGAAGTTGTCGCCCTCATAGAGATGCGGCACGTCGCCGTGGCCGCGCCCGCGGAAGCTCATGTGCTCGCCGGTGTAGACGAAGCCGGCGCGGACGGCCTTGACCACGTCGTCGAAGCCGCCGTAGTCGCGGTAGTAGCCGGTATCCTCGCCGGTCAGGAAGGCGTGCAGGGCGTGGTGGAAGTCGTCATTCCACTCGGCGTCCAGCCCCAGCCCGCCGAAGCGCGCCGGGTTGACCACGCGCGGGTCGTTCATATTGCTCTCGGCGATCACGTGCACCGTCCGCCGTAGCCGCGCGCCTAGCTCCCGCACCTCCTGGGCCATCAGCCGCAGGAAGGGTTGCGGGCGGTGGTCCTGGATGGCGTGGATGGCGTCGAGCCGGAAGCCGTCCAGGTGGTAGTCGAGGACCCACTGAAGTGCGTTCTCGATGAAGAAGCGCTGGACCTCGTCGCTGTCGACGTCGTCAAAGTTGATCGCCGGTCCCCAGGGTGTCTTGTGCTTATCGGTGAAATAGGGACCGAAGTCGCTCAGGTAGTTGCCTTCCGGCCCCACGTGGTTGTAGACGACGTCGAGCAGCACGGCGATGCCGCGCGCGTGGGCCGCGTCGACCAGCCGGCGCAGGCCGTCCGGGCCACCGTAGCTGTTCTGGACGGCGAAGAGCTGGACGCCGTCGTAGCCCCAGTTGCGCGTGCCCGGGAACTGGTTGACTGGCATCAGCTCGATGCAGGTGATGCCCAGGTCACGCAG
>DATGQR010000427.1:0-6377 GCA_035304105.1 Thermomicrobiales bacterium
TTCAACAGAAGACGACATGGTGGAAGGGGATCCTCGCCGCCGTCGTCCGCATCCCGGACGTATTCTTGCTGGCCGTGCTGTTCAATCTGGCCGTCAGTGTCAGGTAGGAGGCTCAATCCGAAGCCCGAAGCCACGCCGTGCGTCAATCCACCTCGCCTGCCTCGACCCACCCGCGCGCCAGTTCGGCGGCCGTATCCTTGTCGTCGGGGTCGAGTTCGCCGTCGATGACCAGCTCGCGGAGGCGGTCTTTGATGACGGCGATCCAGCGGCCGGGCGGGCGGTTGAACATGGCCATCAGCTCGTGACCATCGAGCGGGCTCTGGAGCTGGTCGAGGGCACGCTGGGCCTCCAGGCGGGCGAAGTGCTCGCGCAGACCTTCGATGCGCCGGGCTGCCGCGCGGCGGCGATGCTCGCGGCCGCTGGTGACGTCGGCGGCCGCCAGGTCGATCAAGTCCTCGAACGTCTCGCCGGCCTCCAACGCCAGGCGGCGCACGGCCGAGTCGGTCCAGTCCGGCTCGTAGGACGACGGCCGCAGGTGCATCGCGACCATCTTGGACACGCGCTCCTGGAGCGCCTTCTCCTGCTTCAGCCGCTTCAATAGCTTACGGGCCAGCGCCGCGCCGGCCAGCTCGTGGCCGAAGAAGTGCACCGCACCGCTCTCATCAACGCTGCGCGTCCAGGGTTTGGCGGCGTCGTGGAGCAGCGCCGCCCAGCGCACCTCCAGCCGCGGCGGTGACTGGGCGACGACCTGGATCGTGTGGTCCCAGATGTCCTTGTGGCGCGCCGTGCCGCCATCGCGGTCGTCGGTCACCATCGGCACCAGCTCGGGCAGGATGTGCGGGAACAGCCCAGCCTCATCAAGCACGCGCAGGCCGCGTGCGACCGCCGGAGCGACCAGCAGGCGATTCAACTCCGCTGTCACCCGCTCCACGCTGATCCGGCTCAGCTCCGGCGCGGTGGCGCGCATGGCCTCCAGCGTCTCGGGATCGATCTCGAAATCGAGCTGGGCGGCGAACCGTGCGGCCCGCAGGATGCGCAGCGGGTCCTCGTCGAAGCGTTCCGCGGGGTCGCCGACGGCCCGAATGCGGCCCTGGTTGAGGTCGGCGATACCGCCAAAGGGATCGATCAGCTCGCCGGTTAGCGGGTCGAGCGCGATGGCGTTGATCGTGAAATCGCGCCGCGAGAGGTCCTCGTGCAGGCTCACATCGTGGCGCACCGACGGGCGGCGGTCGCGGGTCGGGTAGACCTCGCTGCGGTAGGTGGTAATCTCGGCCGTCAGGTCGTCGCGTTCCGGGTGGCTGAAGACGAGGCCGATCGTCCCGAAGGCCGCGCCGACGTCGTAGATGCTGGTCGCGCCGGCCTGCCGGCCCAGCTTGCGTGTTCGCTCCGGCGGCGCGGAGGTGGCGAGATCGAGATCGGCCCGGCCGCGGTCGAGCAGCAGATCACGAACGACCCCGCCGACCAGATAGAGCTCCTCGCCGGCATCGCGGAACACGCGCGCCAGGCGCAGCGCGATCTCGCGCTCGGCATCTGGCAGGCGATCGATCAATTCTGGGACGCGTACCGCGCCACTGGTCGACATCACAGATACCTCCCGGCGGCAAGTGTATAAAGGCGGGGCGGGTTGATGCTGGGAACCCGTCAAAGACCGGCGCTTGCGTGCGGCGACGGCACCGAAGGGAGCGGCGCGCCCTGCATCCTCGGGTCATGTGTAGGGTCGGCATACATGGCCGGGCAACCGTGCTGGACGGCGTCGGGGCGCAGCTCGAAATGCCAGGGCTCGTTGCTGTAAATCTGGCATAGTCCATACCTGGCGCCGTACTCAGACAACCACGCGGTGGCGTCATATGGGCCGATGTCGACTGCGTCCCCCGATACGTGAGCGGATCTGCTGGGGTCGGCTACCCACCGGGCAGCCTCCTCCACAGAACCATGCGTCAAGACGGCCTCGCGGAGCAGTTGTTCCTGATATTCCGGGGATCGCCAGCCGCTATTGACGACGAACTCCACCCCATCGACGGCCGCGTCCCGCGCGGCCCGGCGCAGGGCATCGAGGAGCGCCGGGTTGAGCCTGCCGACGGCCGGAACCCAGTCATCAAAGACGGTCGTGCCGTCGGGAACGACGCCGTCGGCCTCACCGGGCAGGCGGCGGACGTCTGGACGGACTTCGACGGGCGGCGTGGGAACTCCAGCCGGTGGCTCCCGCAACTGGAAACCGAGGACCGCGACGATCGCCGCGGTGACGACGAGCGGTCCGGCGATCAAGACCGAGTGAATTCGACGGGTCGTTTTTCGTTCTGACGTGCGCTCATTCATGCCGCCAGCTAACGCGATGCCCTGTTGCCGCGGCGTATGCGTTTTTGGATATGCCAGCGATATGTCGGGGGCGATATCCTCTGTCCCGGAGGGTATCGAGAGCACATGCGCGTGTTGATCGTTGAAGACGAACCCTATATGGCGGAAGCCATCCGCGATGGCCTGCGCCTGGAAGCGATCGCGGCGGACATCGCTGGCGACGGCGACACTGCTCTGGAGATGCTGAGCGTCAACGCCTACGACATCGCCATACTCGATCGCGATATCCCCGGCCCCTCCGGCGATGACGTGGCGCGGCACATCGTCGCCTCCGGCAGCGGCATGCCGATTCTCATGCTCACCGCCGCCGACCGGCTCGACGACAAGGCGACCGGGTTCGAGCTCGGCGCCGACGACTACCTCACGAAGCCGTTCGAGCTGCGCGAATTGGTGCTCAGGCTCAGGGCGCTCGATCGCCGGCGCGCCTACAACCGGCCGCCCGTGCGCGAAATCGCGGGGCTGCGACTGGATCCCTTCCGGCGCGAGGTCTACCGCGACGGCCGCTATGTGCCGCTGACCAGGAAGCAGTTCGCCGTGCTCGAAGTCCTCGTCGAGGCCGAGGGCGGGATCGTCAGCGCCGAAGAGCTGCTGGAGCGGGCGTGGGACGAGCACGCAGACCCGTTCACCAACGCCGTGCGCATTACCGTCTCAGGGCTCCGCAAGCGGCTCGGCGAACCCTGGATCATCGCCACGGTGCCCGGCGCGGGGTATCGAATCGATACCGGGTATGAGGGCGGAAACTGTGGATAGACTCCCCGGGCTGAGCGCGCGCCTCAAGCTCACCCTCAGCTACGCGGGCTTCGTCATGCTTGCAGGCGCGCTACTGCTGGCCGGCGCCTGGTTATCCGGCCAGTACGGGCAATCGCTCGAAGACTCCCTGCGGTTCGTGCCCGATGGAGTGCTCAGCGCCGCCGGTGGTCTCGTGCCCGGCAACCACAACTACCTGCTGCGCGCCTTCGCTCCCGTCGCGACCCTCGTGCTGGCGTTCCTGCTGGTGTTTGGTCTGCTGGGAGGCTGGATCCTCGCCGGCCGGATGCTCGCGCCGCTGACGCACATCACCAACGCCACGCGCATGGCAGCGAACGGTTCCCTCTCCCACCGCATCCGGCTGCCGGGGCCGCGAGACGAGTTCCGCGAACTCGCCGACGCCTTCGACACCATGCTCGCGCGCCTCGAAGCGCAAGTCGCCGAGCAACAGAGGTTCGCGGCCAATGCATCCCACGAACTGCGGACGCCGCTGGCAATCACGCAGACGCTCCTGGACGTGGCCCGCACCGACCGCGAGCGCGACACCGCCGAACTGATCGAACGCCTCTACGCTGTCAACGCCCGGGCAATCGACCTCACTGAAGCATTGCTCCTGCTCAGCCGCGCCGACCAGCGCGCCTTTTCGCGGGAGCAGGTCGACCTGTCCCTCATCGCGGAGGAGGCTGCCGAGACGCTGCTCCCGCTCGCTGAGCGGCGCGGGATCTCGATCGAAACCTGCGGCGACATGGCTCTCACGATCGGCTCGCACGCGCTGCTGCTGCAAATGACGACAAACCTCGTGCACAACGCGATCGTCCACAATCTGCCGGAGCAGGGCACCGTGTGGGTCACGACCAGCGCTCTACCCGGCCAGGCGCAGCTCAGCGTCGAAAACACCGGCGAGACGCTCACCCCACAATTCGTCAGCACGCTCGTCGAGCCATTCCAGCGCGGCACGAAACGTATACGCTCCGAGCACGCGGGCGTCGGCCTCGGCCTGGCAATCGTCAAGAGCATCGTCAAGGCACACGACGGCGTGCTTACCCTCACCCCTCGGGTCGCCGGTGGCCTCTGTGTCACGGTGCGGCTCCCCGCCGCGCCGGCTCGGGAGCGACAAGCGCCATCAATCGGGGGCGTTGCCGCACGACCCCAGTCAAGGTTCGCCACATTGCATCGGGATAGTCCGCACGATCAACGACCGTTGGGGTGAAGCTTGTCTCCACCCGGCATCAGTATCGTGGTCGAAAACGGATGGAGAGAAGCTCCACGCCTACGGTCATGGGCTGGCGCGGTTCCGGCGCGCGGCCAAGTGGATCGCAATTCGATGCGAACCTCTGGCTGCCGGCTATCGAGACGCGCTAGCCGACGAGAAGGACGAGCAAGAGATACGTCGCGATCGCTGAGATGAGCGCGGCGGCGACCAGGCCACCGACCAGCACTGGCGAGAGGGCGATGCCGTCTTGCCATTGCGAACTCGCGATGCTCTCCGGGTTGACGGGCGCCGGCTCCGTATCCGCTCCGAAGGCCGGCCGTTGGGGCACATGCGCTGTCGGACGGGGGTCAGCCACGGGCCCGGGCGGCGCAATCTCGGCCTCTGGCGCGACCGCTTCGGCAGGCTGCGGTTCAAACGAGAGCGCGTCGTCCAGCGCGTCCTGGAGCGCCGATGGCGGTGGAGCCGGCTGGAACTCTGCCGCCGGCGCCTCTTCGGCTTCCGGGGACTCCGGTTCGACGAAGGATGGCGGTGCTGGATCGGTCTCCGGCAGTCTTTCCGGCGCTGGAGATGGATCCGCGGGCACTCCGACGGCCGGCTCGGGCTCGTGGTGCGCGGGTTCGGGAGGCGGGACATCGACCGGCTGGGCGGGGGCGACCGCTGACGCCGCCCCGGCAGTCATCCGGGCGGTCGTCGTGGTACCCAGGTTGAGGTCGGCGGCGATGGCCGCGCCCAGGGCGATGGCGTACTTGGGGTGCGCGTCCAGATAGATCTGGCCGTTGGTCTCCTCGCGCACGCGCTGGCGCACCAGCGGGATCCGCGACGAGCCGCCGACCAGCAGGATGCGGTCGACCTCAGACAGGTCCAGGCCGGCGCTGCGGGCCGCCCGACGCAGGGCGGCGAGCGTCGCGCCGATGCGCGGCTCGACCATCTCCTCGAACTCGCTGCGCGTCAGGCGCACCTCGGTCTGGATGTTCGGCAGCAGCACCGGGATGATCACGTCGGTGTCGACCGAGAGCGCTTCCTTGGCGGCGCGGCACTCCTCGCGCAGCCGCGCCACGGCCGCCATCGCGGCGGTGTCGTTCGGGTCGAGATCCTGGACCAGGTCGGCGATCGACTGGAGCACGTGGGCGAACACGGCCTCGTCGAAGTCGATGCCGCCCAGCCGCTCGAGGCCCTCCGGCTCGCCCAGCGGTTCAAAGCTGGCTTCCGTGCGGCGCAGCAGTGCCGCGTCGAAGGTGCCGCCACCGAAGTCATAGACGGCTACCGTCTCGCCGGGCTCGATCCGCTCGCGCCCGGCATAGTGCAGGGCCGCGGCGATCGGCTCGGTGATGTAGCGTGCCTGGCCCACGTCGGCCATGCGCACGGCCTGCTCCAGCAGATCGAGCTTGTAGAGACCCCAGTTGGCCGGGTGGCTCACGACCAGCGAGGCCGGCTCCTCGCCCTGCTGCTCGATCACACGGTCGTAGATGCCGCGCAGCAGGTAGCTCATCAGCGTCTCGGCGCCGTAGGGCGCGCTGCCCAGGAGTATCGGCGTGGGGTCGCCCAGGCGGCGCTTGAACTCGCGCGCCGTGCGCAGCGGCTCCAGCAGCGCGCGCCGCTCGGCCGCCTCGCCGATCAGGATCTCGCCCGTTTCTCGGGCCACGATGACTGACGGGATCGTCGGTGCGCGGTAGCCCAGCGACAGCACCTCCGCCTGGCCGTCACGCGCCACGGCGGCCGCCGAGAAGGTCGTTCCGAGATCGATTCCCAGGGTGTAGGCCACGCTTCGTACCCGCCCGCTCGTCGGTTCATCAGTCCACCGATTATCGCACGCTTGCCAGCCGGCCTTGACAGAGTGGAATATGCCATCTGGTGATCCCGACCCAGTTACCCGGAATTAGCGGAGCGGACGCGATGATCGCCGCCATCGGCGCGACGAACGCGGGCGCGGACGCCGGCATCGTCGACTTCCAGCCGGTGACCGCCGAGGCGCTGGCCGCCGCGCAGCCTGACCTGCTGATCGTGCTCAAAGCCGGCCTGGTGTCGGTCAGCGGCGTCGACGGGCTGCTCCAGATTCCCGGCA
>DATGQR010000428.1:0-13822 GCA_035304105.1 Thermomicrobiales bacterium
CCGCGCTCGATCTCGCGCCGCTGGCGGGGCAGGTAGCCGCCGCGGTAGCCGCGCACCGCTCCGTTGCCCCCCAGCTTGCCGGGCAGCGCCTCCCGCAGATAGGTCAGCAGCACTTCGGCGGTCGTGCGCGCCCGCGCGAAGACGATCGTGTGCACGTCATCCTTCAGGAGCTGGCTGGCGATGCCGGCCGCCTCCAGCACGGCCGAGCGCCGGATGCCGAGCTGCCGGTTGACGACCGGCGGGTTATAGAAGATGAAGTCCTTCTGGCCGGAGGGCGCGCCGTTCTCGTCGACCAGCGTCACGGGCGCCTCGATCAGCCGCTCGGCCAGCTCGGCCGGATTGGCGATCGTCGCCGAAGCCAGGATGAACTGCGGGTTCGAGCCGTAGTGCGCGCAGATGCGCTTCAGCCGCCGGATGACGTTGGCGACGTGCGAGCCGAACACTCCCCGGTAGCCGTGCATCTCGTCGATGACGATGTACTGCAGCCGGTCGAACAGCTCGTGCCACTTGGTGTGGTGCGGCAGGATGCCGGAGTGCAGCATGTCCGGGTTAGTGATGACGATATTACCGGCACGGCGGATCAGCCGGCGCTCGGCCGCTGGCGTATCGCCGTCGTAGGGGTAGGTCTTGATGTCCGCGCCGGTCAGCTCGATCAGGTCCTGCAGCCCGGCGTACTGGTCCTGGGCCAGCGCCTTGGTCGGGAACAGGTACATTGCCCGGCCCTCGGGCTCGCGCAGCAGGTAGTCCAACACCGGCAGGTTGTAGCAGAGCGTCTTGCCCGACGCCGTCGGCGTGACGACCACGGTGTGGTTGCCGGCCGCGACCGAATCCCAGGCCGCCGCCTGGTGGCTATAGAGCCGGTCGATCCCGCGCTGCGCCAGCGCCGCCTTCAGCCGGGGATCGAGCTCCTCCGGGATCGGCGCGGTGACGGCTTCTCTGGCGGGGATCGTGCGCCACTCCGCGATGCACTCCCGCCAGCGCGGCTCCGTCCTCAGCCGGTCCAGAAACCGATCCAGTCCCCCCATCGCCGCCTCACCCCGTCCGTACATCGCGATCAAGTGTTCGAGTGATTGGTAGCAATGATAACGAATCGAGGTCCAACCGCGTGCCGCAGCAGCCGCCAGATATACAGTTCCATTCTCTTGGAACTGAGGTCGGCATCGATTCCTGTGACGCCCCGTCGCTCACGTTGGGATTGCCCGACCGTTGGACGACCGCAGGGGCAGAGACCGTCTCCACCTCAATCCGTCAGCTCAAGACGCCTTATGGGTTGCCGATGGTCGTATGGCTCCATGGAGTCCGCCGTCGTGCCTCCTAGGGACACGCCGAAGTCTCACACACTGGCCGACTCGGTATTCCGAATCACTTGCCCGCAAACTGGGACCATGCTTGCACGACGTCGTAGGGGCGGAGACAAGCTCCGCCCCTACGATGGCCTATTGGCGTGGTTCCGCATGCCTACCAATGCAGGATCAGCGGCAACTCGGGTTGGAGGTCGAGGCGCTGGCCCTGGCGGCGGGCGTCCCAGGAGAGTTCGATGACGGGGGCCGGGCTGTGGCCGATGGTAGCCCAGCCTGATAAGGGGAGGCGCTGGAGCGCGGCCGAAATGTCGACGGCGTCCGGCAGGCCGAGGTGGATGCGGGTCAGCTCGCGCGCGCCGTTGGGGTGATCGAGCGCTGGACGGGCGTCGCCAGTCCGCCGGGCGGGCGAGCCGCCGGCCAGGTTGACGAACAGCAGCGGCTCGCCGAGGTGCGTGTCGCTGGCGATGGGGATGGAAGCGCCGGCTGGGATGTACGGCGGGCGGTAGTCGAACGTCGCAAACGGAATGCGGCCGTCCTCGACGCGCACGCAGATGCCGAACGGCGATGCGCCGGTCTCGCGCCAGCGCCAGCGCTCCCAGATGCCGAGCGGCTGGACCAGCTCGCTGCGGGCCTCGGCTTCGTCCTCGACCCAGATGAACTCCAGGTAGGCGTTTTCGAAGAAGAAAGTACGGTTGGCCGTGCCTTGGCCATGATGGCGGCGCGAGCCGCCTTCCAGAAAGCCCGCTTCGATCAGCGCATCGGCCTCCGGGGCGCCGGGCGAGGTCCAGATCAGCACGTGGTCCAGCGCGAGGCTCACCCGGCCACCTCCATCTCGACCGTGGCCGCCAGGCGCGCGATCGTCGCGGCGGTCAGCTGCGCGGCGCGACGGCCGATTTCGTGCTCGACGCCGTCGAGCAGGTTGGCCCCGGACTCAGCCGCCTCGAAGACCGTGACCGCCTGCAGCTCGTTGTTCGAGATGTCCTTGATCGCCAGGAATGGCACGCCGAACAACGCGCAAATCTGGGCGAGCGCCGCCGCTTCCATATCCTCGCAGAGCGTCTGGTGCGTGGCGTGAAGCTGCTGGATCGTGTCGGCGTGCTGCGTCCAGATGTCCGCCGAGCCAACTGGCCCGTAGTGGATCTGCGGGCTGGCGTCGCGCCCCGGCCAGGGCGGCAGGTCGATGGCCTCCGCCGCCTGGCGGGCGTGCTCGACCAGCTCACGGTCGGTCGGGAGCTGGTCGAGCGTGCGGCTGGCTTCGGCCTCGGCCAACCTGAACCCGAAGATATGCTTCGTGCCGTCCGGCTTGTGGACGTATGAGGCCAGGTGAGCCACCGCGCTGGCGACGACCACATCGCCGGCGTGGATGTCCGCCCGATGCGCGCCAGCGCAGCCGTAGTTGAAGACGGCCCGCGGCCGCGCATTCATCAGTGCCGCCGCCGTCGCCGCGGCCGCATAGGCCAGCCCGATGCCGCTGACGACCAGGTCGACCGGAACCTCGCCCAGCCGGCCCCGCGAGCGCCGCCAGCGCCCGACCGGCTGCTCGTCGACATCGGTCAGCATCTCGCGCAGGTGGACCGCTTCGGAGTCCATCGCGCAGACCACCAGTACCCCATCAGCCACGCTCACCGGCCGCTCCCTCCATCCGATACCGCTCCAGCAGCGCCCGAGTATGGACCATCAGCGCCACATCCCGCGATCCCCGGCTCAATTCCCGGAACGCCAGCCGCAACGCCCGGTCCAGATCCTCCGGAAAGCGCGCCTGTCCGACCATCGTCGGGGCGAAGCGTGTCTCCGCCCGCGACGCAGCAGCCCCCGATTGCCGGGCGGACCTTGTCTCCGCCCCGACGGCGTCGTCAGCCCCAGCCCGGCGGGGCGCGATGCTCATCAGCAGCGTGCCGAACATGATCAGGCTGAGGACCAGCTCCAGCGCGACGACGACGGCGTAGACCAGCAGCAGCCCCTCCATCAGCCACGCCCCTGGTTGACGTGGTGGAGGACGTAGGCGTCCAGCGCATCGATCGCCGGCGCGATGACGCGGTCGGAGCCCGGCCCGGCGCGGCCGTCCATAGCCTGGCGCAGGGCGGCCATCGCCTCGGCGGCCAGCCGGTCCCGCTCGCGAGTCCAGTTCATGTTGGCGCGAGCCGATGTTTCTTCGCCTACCCGCTGGCCGGGCTGGATGCCGCGCAGGATATGGAGCAGCAGGAAAGAGGACAGGCCGATGCGCACCACTTCGAGGAACAGGACGATGATAACGAGCCCAACCCAGAAGGACATGCGGCCTCCAAGCCAGCGTGCTTGACAGGTGTACGAGCGCTATGTGAGACTGCCGCTACAAGCGAATATCGACTCCGGCTGCGGGTGCCCCATACGTCATATGGGGTCCACACAGGGGAAGTCCGGTGCAAGTCCGGCGCTGTGCCGCAACTGTAACGCGTCAAGCCACGACGCGAAGCCAGAACACCTGCCGCTGCCGAGCCTTTCGCACTTCGAGCAAAGTGTTGTCAGGCGGACGGGAGGCCAGTCGCGCTCCCTATCCGCTTCGCCCGCTCGAAGCGGGTTTTTTATTGTAGCCGCGCTCCAACGTCGGACGCGGAACGAAGGGAGCACCGATGGACGCTCGCCGTTTGCGACGGCCGGCCTACCCGGCTGCCGCGCTCTTGCTGGTCATCAGCCTCGTCTTCAGTCTCGTGCCGGACACCACCGCCGTCGAGACCCAGCCCGACGCCGCCACCGCGGCCCTCGACTGGCTGCGCGCCGGCCAGCTCGATAACGGCGCCTTCCCCGGCTTTACTGGCGAGGCCGACCCGGGCACGACCGCCGATGTCGTCATCGCCCTGGCCGCCGCCGGCCTCGACCCGGCCACAGTCACCAGCCCGGCCGGCAATGACCCGGTGAGCTACCTGACCGGGCTGGCCGAGTCGGCGGCCGCCGACCCCGGCGCGGCCGCCCGGCTGGTCCTGGCGCTGCACGCTGCGCGGGGCGACGCCTTCAACCCGCGCGACCTCAACGGCGTCGACCTCATCGACGCCATCGCCGGCAGTTACGACGCCGAGACCGGCATGTACGGCCCCGGCATCTACGTCAGCGCCTACGCCATCCTCGCCCTGCGAGCGGCCGGCGAGCCGGTCGAGCCGGGCGCGGTCCAGAAGCTGCTCGACACCCAGATCGAAGACGGCTCCTGGAACTTCAACGCCGACACCACGCCCGGCGCGGGAGACTCCAACACGACGGCAATCGTCGTCCAGGCACTGGTGGCAGCCGGCGCCGGCACTGGAGCGATCAATGCCGGGCTGGATTACCTCGCCACACTCCAGGCCGAGGACGGCTCGATCGCCTACGACGCCAGCGAGAACCCGTTGGTCGGCGACGCCAACTCGACCGCCAGCGCGATCGGCGCCTACATCGCCGCCGGCCGTGATCCGTCGGCCATGCCGAACGGTGACGCCGTGGCCGCGCTGGCCAGCTTCCAGCAGCCCTCCGGCGCGCTGACCTGGCGCAAGGACGCGCCGGACGAGAACGTGCTGGCGACCGTCCAGGCCGTCCCCTCGCTGCTCGGCTGGGCGCTGCCGGTCGCGCCACTGGGCGCGATGCCGGCGCCGGCCCCGAGCCAGGCCGAGGCGCTCCAGCCGGCCACCGGCCTGGGGCTGGACGGCTGCCTCTACTTCGTTGAGACGTTCCACAACCTGTGCGGCCCGTTCGCGCAGTACTGGCTGGCCAACGGCGGCCTCAAGATCTTCGGCTACCCGCTGACCGAGCCCTATATGGAAAACGGCGTCGCCGTGCAGTATTTCGAGCGCACGCGCTTCGAGCACCACCCCGGCGCCTGGCCGGAGAACTTCGACATCCTCCAGGGCCGCCTGGGCGCCGAGCAGCTCGGCCTCGGCGGGGACTAGGAACGCGCCACCGATGACCGCCCGCCGCCTGCCTTCAACGGCTTGGCTTCTCGCACCGGCAACGGCTGGAGCCCGCATCCACACCAACGGCGACGGGCGGCTTTCGCGCGCGTCCAGGTTTCGGAGCGACCACACCTGGCGTATGGACGTGACGCAGCCAACATCTTCTCCGGCGCCGCAAGGTCCGGGCGGCCGTAGGGGTGGAGCTTGTCTCCACCCGCGACGGAGACGGAGTCGTCCGCGTGCGAAGACGTGTCGTCGCAGGGCAACTCCGTTGCTGTGCCAGCCGGCCATCGAAAGCCCCCACGGCGCGGGCGGAGACAGGCTCCACCCCTACGATGGTGATGCGCCATGAAGCTCCCGGGCGATTGCCGACGCGTCATCCGCGTGATGGGCATCCTCGCTATCCTGCTCGCGCTGGCGGCGAGCGGCGTCGGAGCCCAGCAGGACCGGCCCAACGGCGCGGGGCTGATCATCCGCCACGGCGACGGGACATTGATCTACGCTTATGTCGAGTTTGAGAGCGAGACGATCAGCGGCGAGGAGCTACTGCTGCGCTCGGGGCTGGATCTGATCGTCTCGCCCTTCCCGGGCCTGGGCTACGGCGTCTGCATGATCAACGGCGAGGGCTGCGACGCCGACAACTGCTACTGCCAGTCCTACTCCAACCCGGCCTACTTCTGGCACTACTACAGCAAGGTCGAGGGCGGCGGCTGGTTCACCGAGATCCGCGGCCCCAGCGCCCGGCAGCTCGCTGACGGCGACATCGACGGCTGGTCTTGGACCGCCGGCGACCACGGCCTGCCCGAGATCACGATCGACGAGATCGCCGCCATCACTGGCTTCGACCGCAGCCCGCCGCCGACTCCCACGCCGGAGCCGCCGTCGCCAACGCCCATGCCCGAGCCAGAGCCGACCGCGACCGACACCCCGGTTCCCGAGCCGGCAGCCACAGACACGCCGATGCCCACGTCCACGCCAACCACGCCGCCGGAGCCGACTACCGCCGTCGAGGCCTCGCCCACCCCGGAGCCGAGCGCCACGCCCACGCCTACGCCGTCCGCGACCAGCACGGCAACGCCGGCGCCGACATCCACTTTGACACCAACCGCTTCTACCAGCACGCCGTCACCGTCGCCAACGGCAGAGACTGGTGAAAGCGGCGCGATCCAGGGCACGGAAGACGAAGATTCCGAGAACGGCAGCGGCGCGGTGATCGTCCGGCCCGGCGCGACGCCCGAGCCGCTTGACACCGGCGGGAGTGACGGGCCGGGGACCGGCCTGCTGGTCTTCTCGGGATTCGCCGTCGCGCTGGCCGGCGCCGGGGCCGTGCTGCTCCTCAGGCGCAGGCAGGGAACGGACTCATGACCGCCCGGGCGAGCCGGAGCCAGGCGGCGCGGCGCGGCGGAATCAACCCGGCCGCATGGCTGCTCTGGTTCGTGGCCGCCGCGGCGATCCCGACGACCACGCGCCACCCCTATTACCTGGCGCTAGTTCTGATCGCCGTGATGATCGTCCACCTGACCGTCGAGCCGGATGAGGGCGCCGGCCGGCCCTGGCGGCTGTTCGCCTACGTCGGCTCGACCGCCGCCGTGCTCTCAATCGGCTTCAACGTCCTGACGGTCCACACCGGCGACCGCCCCTTCGGCCGCCTGCCGGACGGCCTGCCGATCATCGGCGGCCCGCTGACCTGGAACGCAGTCGTCTACGGCGTCTGCTCGGCGATGGCGATCAGCGCGCTGCTCTTCGCGGCGGCGACCTTCAACGGCGCGGTGCGCCACAGCGAGCTCATCCGCGCCCTGCCGTCCCGCTTCCAGCGGCTGGGCGTGGCCGGGGCCATCGCGATGACCTTCGTGCCCCAGACGCTCCAGGCCGGCCGCGACATCTACGACGCCCAGCGCGCGCGGGGCCGCAGCATGCGCACGCTCTCCGATGTCCACGCCTTCCTGACGCCATTGCTCGGCTCCGGGCTGGAGCGCGCCTTCGCGCTGAGCGAGGCGCTGGAGACGCGCGGCTACGGCTCCCGGGCCATCGCCGCCGAGCCGGGGCGCGGCCGGAAGCGCCTGGCCTACCTGACCGCGCTGGCGATGGTCGTCGCCGCATTGCCGTTGGTCGCCACCGGGCGACTGCTGCCGGCGCTGGTGCTGGCGGCCGGGGCCGGGCTGCTCGGTGCTGCCTCCGGGGGCCGGACGGCCGGCTCCCGGCGCCGCTTGCGGTGGAACCGGGCATCCAGGGGCGTGGCGGTCGCGTCGGCGCTCGCCATCACCATCGCCGTATGGGGCCACGCCGCCGGCGACACCCTGAACTACTGGCCATTCCCGCGGCTCGACTGGCCAGAGTTCCAGCCGCTGGTCGGGCTGGCCCCGCTGCTCCTGTTGGGGCCGGCCGCCGTCGAAGAGCCGGGCCGGCGATGATCGCCACTCGCGGCCTGCGCTTCCGCTACCCCGGCGCGACGGCCGACACGCTGGCCGGGATCGACTGGCAGGCCGCGCCGGGCGAGATCGTCCTGCTGGCCGGGCAGTCCGGCTCGGGCAAGTCCAGTCTGCTGCGCTGCCTGAACGGGCTGATCCCCCACTTCCACGGCGGCCACTTCGCCGGCGAGGTCACCATCGCGGGCCAGGGCACCCGCCAGGCGATGCCGCGCGACCTGGCACGCCTGGTCGGCACCGTCTTTCAGGACCCCGAGACGCAGCTCGTCACCGACAACGCCGAGGACGAGCTGGCCTTCGCGCTGGAGAATCTGGGCTTCGACGGCCACGAGATCCAGTCGCGCATCAACGCCATCTGCGACCGCCTCGGCATCGACCACCTGCGCGACCGGCGCGTGGCGACGCTGAGCGGCGGCGAGCGCCAGATGCTGGCCATCGCGGCGGCGCTGGCGCCCGGGCCGCGGGCGCTGATCCTCGACGAGCCGACCTCGCAGCTCGACCCGCAGTCCACGGCGCGCATCCTCGACGCGCTCCGCAAGCTCCATCGCGAAACCGGCCTGACCACGATCATCGCCGAGCACCGCATCCGCCGGGTACTGCCCCTGGCCGACAGCGTGCTGCTGCTGGAGGGCGGCCGGGCCACCCGCTACCACCCTGCAGAGGCGATCCCGGCGCTCCACGCCGCTGGGCTGCTGCCGGACGCCAAGATCGAACCGCCGCCGCCCTCGTCGCCGAGCGGCTCGCCGCTGGCCGAGCTCGTTGACTTGCACTTCAGCTACGGCGAGCGGCGCGTGCTGGACGGGGCGAGCCTCCGCATCTACCCTGGCGACACGCTGGCCCTGATGGGCGCCAACGGCTCTGGCAAGACCACCCTGCTGAAGCACCTGATCGGCCTGCTCCGGCCCCAGCGCGGCGCCGTGCGGGTCGACGGCCGCGATGTCGCCGACATGCCGGTCCACCAGATCGCCCGGCACATCGGCTACGTGCCCCAGCAGCCGGCGCTGATCCTCCACCGCGAGACCGTCGAGGACGAGCTACGCTTCACCCTGGGCTCGCTCGGCCGCGAGGGCGACCCGCTGGCGACGCTGCGGAGCCTGGGCATCGCGCAACACGCCGGGCGTCACCCGCTCGACCTGAGCGGCGGGGAGCGCCAGCGTGCGGCAATCGCGGCGCTGGCCGTCGCCCGTCCCCGGCTGCTGCTGCTCGATGAGCCGACGCGCGGCCTGCCCTGGTCGGAGAAGCGCCGCCTGGCCCTCCAATTGCGCGATTTCGCGGCCGCCGGGCAGGCCGTCCTGGTCGCCACCCACGACGCCGATTTCGCCGCCATCTTCGCCAGCCGCGCGCTGCGCCTCAGCGACGGCCGGCTCAGCGAGGAAGCGCGCGCGCCAGAGCGCCAGGAATCCCACCTTTCACTTTTGACGCCATCGAAGAGCGACTAGTATTCTTATATGCCATGCCCAAAATCAGGGCATCTCGGGGACCGCGTGTCCCGACTATTGAAATATCGAGGTACTGCATCTATGAGCCGAGCCTCAAGCGACGCTCGACAACCCCGGTCCGATTCCCAGCTCTCACAGCCGATCACCGACGTCACTATCGACCCCGCCGCGGAACATGACAGCGGGGCCGGCGAGCAAGTCGAAGCGGCCGAGCGGATCAAGCTGCCCACGTTGATCGTTCCGCACACGCTGCTCTTGCCGCACATGTCACTGCCCTATCCGGTCGAGGGCGAAGAGGAAACGGCCGTCATCGACGCCGCCATCGCGGGCGACCGCATGGTGCTGGTGCTCGCCGCCGTCGACCAGTCCGACGAGTCCGGCTTCGAGGAGTTCTCCGACGATGACGAGGTCACCGAGCTGGCCGCCGCCGGCTCCGGCGACGACAGCTACGGCCTGACCCTCGATGACGATGAGATCTGCCGCGTCGGCGTGATCGCCGAAGTCGGCCACAAGATCAGCCGCCCGGGCGTGCCCAGCCACGTCATCCTGCAAGGCGTCGCGCGCGGCATCGTCCATGATTTCCTCCAGCGCGAGCCCTACACCATCTCGGTCGTCTCGCGCTGGGATGACCCGGTCGACGACTCGCTCGTCGCCCAGGCGACGATGGCCAACGTCCTCGACCAGGTCGAGTCCTATGTCGACATGCTGCCCAACGTGCCCGAAGAGGTCGTCACGATGGTGCGCAGCGTCGACGAGCCCGGCTGGCTGGCCGACCTGATCGCCTTCTCGCCCGAGTTCGGCCCCTCGCTGCGCCAGGAGCTGCTGGAGATCCTCGACCCCGTTCGCCGCCTGCAGCGCATCAGCGCCCTGCTCCAGGAGCGCCTGGAGTTCATGGCCCTGCGCCAGCAGATCCAGAACGAGGCCCAGGCGGGCATGGACCGCCACCAGCGCGAGATCATGCTGCGCGAGCAGCTGCGCCACATCCAGCGCGAGCTGGGCGAGCTGGCCGACGAGGATGAGATCGCAGCCCGCTTCCGCGAGAAGCTGGAGACGATGGAGATGCCCGAGGACGTGCGCGAGAAGGCCCTGCTCCAGCTCGCCCGCCTCGAACAGCAGCACCCCTTCTCGCCGGAGATCGGGATCATCCACACCTACTTGGACTGGATCACCGAGCTGCCCTGGGCGGTCAGCACCGAGGACCAGATCGACCTGGAAGAGGCCGAGCGCATCCTCGACGAGGACCACTACGGCCTGCAGAAGGTCAAGGAGCGCATCCTCGAGTTCATCGCCGTCCGCAAGCTGGCCGGCACCAAGATGCGCTCGCCGATCCTCTGCCTGGTCGGCCCGCCTGGCGTCGGCAAGACCAGCCTGGGCAAGTCAATCGCCCGCGCGCTGGGCCGCAAGTACGCCCGTATGTCGCTGGGTGGCGTGCGCGACGAGGCCGAGATCCGCGGCCACCGGCGCACCTACGTCGGCGCGATGCCCGGGCGCGTCATCAAGGCCATCCGCGAGGCGGGCACCAACAACCCGGTCATCGTCCTCGACGAGATCGACAAGGTCGGCTCCGACGCCTTCCGCGGCGACCCGTCGTCGGCGTTGCTCGAAGTGCTCGACCCGGAGCAGAACAGCACCTTCTCCGACCACTACCTGGAGGTGCCCTTTGACCTCTCCCAGGTCGTCTTCATCACGACCGCCAACCTGCTCGACCCGATCCCGCCGGCGCTGCTCGACCGCATGGAGGTCATCGAGGTGCCGAGCTACACCGAGGTCGACAAGGTCCAGATCGCGCGCGGCTTCCTGATCCCCAAGGCGATCGAGTCGCACGGCCTGACGCCCGAGCAGTTCCAGATCGGCGACGAGGCGCTGCTGACTGTCATTCGCGAGTACACCGACGAGGCCGGCGTCCGCAACCTGGAGCGCGAGATCGGCGCGCTGGCCCGCAAGGTCGCCCGCGCCGTAGCCGCCGGGAAAAAGGACCTCCCGACCATCGAGACGCGCGCCGACGTCGAGAAGCTGCTCGGGATACCGCGCTACGAGTACGGCCTGGCCGGCGAGCAGGACGAGGTCGGCGTCGCCACCGGCTCGGCGGTGACCAGCGCCGGCGGCGACCTGCTCTCGATCGAGGTCACGATCATGCCCGGCAAGGACGACCTGGTGCTGACCGGACAGCTCGGCGACGTTATGCAGGAATCGGCCCTCGCGGCCGTCTCCTACAGCCGGTCGATCATCGACCGCTTGAAGGTGGAGCCGGAATTCTTCGACAAGCACACGATCCACCTGCACGTCCCGGCCGGCGCGGTCCCCAAGGACGGCCCCTCGGCCGGCGTGACGATGGCCGTGGCGATCATCTCGGCGATCACCGGCATCCCGGTCCGCAAGGACGTCGCCATGACCGGCGAGATCAACCTGCGTGGGCGGCTGCTGCCGATCGGCGGCCTGCGCGAGAAGGTCCTGGCGGCCCGCCGTGGCGGCATCACCACCTTCCTGGCCCCGAAGCGCAACGCCAAGGACCTGGACGAGATCCCGGACGAGGTCAAGGAGCACCTGGAGATCAAGCTCATCGACACGATCGACGAGGCGCTCGACATCGCCCTGACCAAGAAGCTCCCGCGAACGCGCCGGCCCCGCGCCAAGCGCGCCGCCCAGCCCGTCGCCGCGGCCTGATCGGCCCGGCCCTCGGCAGCAAACGCACCACCCCAACGTCGAGGCTCGCCACCGCGCGACGCCTCGGCGGTCGGGCGTCGTCGGGTTCCAGGAAAATCGTAGCGCCCACTGGAAGCAGCGGTCGAAAATCCCGCGGCCGACCGCGCCGGCGCGGGGGGACGTGATGCTATCCTAGTAAGCGATCTGGGGTTGGATGCGGTGCGAGGCCGAGCCGGGGGTGCAGCGAAGCGATGAAGTTGATCTTTGCAATCGTCCAGGATGAGGACGCCGACAGCCTGACCGACGCCCTCGTCAATGCCGGCTTTCGCGTCACCCGCATCGGCAGCACCGGCTCGTTCCTGCGAATGGGCAACACCAGCCTGATGATCGGCGTCGAGGATCACGAGGTTTCGCGCGTCATCGCCATCGTCCGCCGCACCTGCCGCCGGCGCACTCAGATGGCCGTGCCCTACTCCCCGGCGCTCGAACCCGGCCTGCTCTACATGCCCGAGAACTTCGAGGTCGAGGTCGGCGGCGCTGTCCTCCTCATCCACAACGTCGAGCGCTTCGAGCGCATCATGCCCGACGACTAGCGCCCATCCACAGCCCCATATCGTCTGTCTCCGCATGCGCGCCTTGCTATGCTGTCCTGTCTATGCGCCAGCGGGGAGACCCGGCGCGACTGTTCGCCGAAGCCACAAGAGAAGGAGTTGCCGTGACCCAGGGAATCAGCGTGCCGACCATCGATCGCGACCGGCTCACCAAGATCGTGACGGATCTCGTCTCGATCCCGTCGGTGACCGGCGATGAGCAGGCGATCATGGAGTTCGTCGCCGGCCTGTTCGAGGGAGCCGGCATCGAGCACGTCGTGACCGCCAAAGACCCGGCGCGCCCCAACGTCGTCGCCTCGATCGGCAGCGGGAACGGCCCGGTGATCGCCATGAACGGCCACCTCGACACCGTGCCGGTCTCCGACGAGCACCGCTGGGTCACGCCGCCGCTCCAGGGCGTCCTGTCCGACGATGGCAAGATGATCTTCGGGCGCGGCGCGGCCGACATGAAGGGCGCCGTCGGCGTGATGATCTACACCATGCTCGCCCTCAAGGATGCCGGCCTCAACGGCACGCTGCAGGTCCACATCGTCAGCGACGAAGAGCGCGGCGCCGACTACGGGACCAAGCACCTGCTCGAAGAGATCGAGGCCGGCCGCCTGCCGCGCCCCGACTACGTGCTGATCGGCGAATCCAGCCAACTCAAGGTGCGCAACGCCGAGCGCGGCATCTTCGGCTTCAAGGTGCGCTTCATCGGCCGCGCCAGCCACACGGCCTCGGCGCGCGTCACCGGCGTCAACGCCATCGCCCTGGCCGCCAGGGGCATTCTGGCGATCGAGGGCGACATCGACCGCTCGCACCCGGCCGTGGGCAAGCCGGTCATCTCGGTGAACATGATCGAGGGCGGCGTCGCCAACAACGTCGTCCCCGGCGAGTGCGTGATCACCGTCGACCGCCGCACGATCCCCGGCGAAACCGACGAGACGGTGCTGGCCGAGATCCGCGCGAAGCTCGACGCGATCAAGGCCGACGACCCCAACTTCGACTACGAGATCATCCCCAACCGCGATGAGGGCTACACCCCGGCGAACATCACCGACGAGTCCTCGCCAATCGTGGCGGCGCTCCAGCAAGCCATCCGCGAGGTGACCGGCGAGGAGCCGGAATACTTCGCCACCTGGGCCGGCGCGACCGATGGCCGCCTCTACCGCTTCGCCGGGATCGACACCGTCGGCTACGGACCCTCCGGCCAGAACGCCCACGGCGCCAACGAGGGCGTCTACGTCGACGACCTGATCACCCAGGCCCAGGTCTACCAGGTCATCGCCCGCAAGCTGCTGGCCTAGAAGCCGAGACGCCCCACCTTCGACCTCCGCAGCAGGGCGGGGCGCTCGACATGCCTCGGGGCGCTCTACCGGTTCAACCATCGTAGGGGCGGAGCTTGTCTCCGCCCGTTTTCTTACCATCAACCCGCCAGCGAGCGGACACAAGGCCCGTCCCTACGCTTATGTCACGTTGTCGTCGGGCAGCAAGAACTCGGTGACGACCCTCAGGAACTCGTCACGG
>DATGQR010000429.1:0-3952 GCA_035304105.1 Thermomicrobiales bacterium
CCTCCTGGCGGTCGGCCTCCCGAACTGCCCCGAACACTACTTCGCTGCCTATGCAGGCTGGAAGCTGGGCGCGCTGGTCCTGCCGGTGCGCTCCAATCTGCCGCCGATCGAACGCGACGGCATCCTCGAAGTCGGCAACCCGCGCGTCGTCGTAGCCGACTGGGAGGGGATCACGTACCCGCAGGTGACCTCTCGGGAGCTCGCGGAACTCGACGCGTATTCGGCAGACCCGCTGCCGGACAAGGTGGCCCACCCCGGGAAGTCGGTCGGGTCGGGCGGCTCGACCGGGCGGTCGAAGATCATCGTCGATCCGCGGCGCTGGGAAGCCGTGCCCGGCGAGTTGGGCTACCGCTCGCTGGCGGGCTTCGCATCGGGTCAGGTTCAGCTGATCACCGGCGCGCTCTATCACAACTCCCCCTTCTCCTGGGGGCACTTCGGATTGTTCGAGGATCACACGCTGATCCTCATGGACCGCTTCGACGCGGCGCACGCCGTGAACCTCATTGAGCGGCACCGGGTCAACTTCATGTTCCTGGCGCCGACCATGATGAAGCGCATCGTGGACTTGCCGGATGTCAAGGAGCGCGATTTCTCCAGTATCCAGGGCATCTTCCAGACGGCCGCCCCATGCCCGCCCTGGCTCAAGCGCGCCTTCATGGAGCTCGTGCCCCCGGAGAAGGTCTATGAAGCCTACGGCGCTTCGGAAGCCGTCGGCACCTGCGCCATCCGTGGCGATGAGTGGCTGGAACATCCCGGGAGCGTCGGCCGGCCCCGTGACACAGAGCTGAAGATCCTCGACGAGAACATGAACCCCGTCCCGCCCGGCACCGTCGGCGAAGTCTTCATGCGCCCGCGGAACAGCGATGCGCCGACCTACTACTACATCGGCTCCCCTCCCGCGAAGTCGACCCCGGACGGCTTTACCAGCGTCGGGGATCTCGGCTGGGTCGATGAAGACGGCTACCTTTACCTGGCCGACCGGCGGGTGGATCTCATCATCACCGGCGGCGCCAACGTCTACCCAGCCGAAGTCGAAGCGCCGCTGAGCCAGCATCCCGAGGTCGTCGACGTGGTCGTTATCGGTGTCCCGGACGAAGACTGGGGCAGGCGGGTCCACGCCATCGTGCACCCGCGCGATCCGGACAACCCGCCCGCCGTGAGCGAGCTCGACGCCTGGGTGCGCCAGCACCTCAGCTCCTACAAGGTTCCCAAGAGCTACGAGTTCTTGAATGGCCTGCCGCGCGACGGCGCCGGCAAGATCCGCCGGCTCAGCCTGATCGAGGAGCGCTCCCAGAGCTGGACGCCGGCCATGATACCCGCCCGGCAAGCTGCGGGATAGCTGCCCAAGTCGCACCGCATGAAGACAGCGAAAGTGAGAGCGAACAGTGATTAGCACCATCGGAGTCATCGGTTCGGGAGTCATGGGCTCGCAGATCGCCCAGGTGGTGGCCACCGGCGGGTTCAACGTCCGGCTTTATGACATTGACGAGCAGCAGCTCGAGCGGGCGATGGAGACGATCAAGAATGGCCGCTTTGGGCTGCAGTCGGGCGTCGATCGCGGCAAGCTCACCGAGGAGGACATGTACGCGGCGCTGGAGCGCATCGTGCCCGTTCACGACCTCGAGCAGGCCTGCGCGGACGCCGACATGATCATCGAGGCCGTTCCGGAGGACATCAAGCTCAAGATCCGCGTCTTCCGGCAGCTCGACAAGCTCTGCCCGGAGCACACCACGCTGACCTCGAACACGGCCGGGCTATCGCTCGCGGCGTTGGCCGCTGCCACCGACCGCCCGGAGAAGGTGCTGGGCTGGCACTGGTTCCAGCCATGCTCGGTGATGAAGTTGGCCGAGATCATCGTTCACGACGAGACCTCCGATGAGGCTACGCAGCTCGTCGTGGAAACGGCCCAGAAGTGCGGCAAGAATCCTCAGGTGGTGAAAGACCAGCAGATGTGGTGGGGCTTCGTCGGCAACCGGATCAACCGCGCGGTGCGCATCGAGGCGGCCCGCATCGTCGCCGAAGGGCTCGCGACCGAGGAACAGGTCGACGCCATCATGAAGGACGGCTTCCGCTGGCCGATGGGCCCGTTCGAGATGCAGCGCGGCGCCCTCAGATAAGCGTCCAGTCCGCACTGGCAATCACGCTCCCCTGCGTCGCGGCGGTGACCGTCAGTATTCGTAGGGGTGGGCGCGGTTTCTACGCGCGATTGGGAGATGAGCGCAATGCTAGGCCGCTCAGCCATCAGCAAGAAGGCCGATCCCGGTTTCCGGATCGGCCCTTGTCTTGGCCTGTTAACTGGGAGCCGACGATCGGATTCGAACCGATGACCTGCTGTTTACGAAACAGCTGCTCTGCCAGCTGAGCTACGTCGGCAATCGGCGCACGCAGGCTCGCAAGAGCCTCGTGCTCGGGTGCCGATTATACCACAGCAGCACTCCCTGGAAAGGGAGCCAGGGGCCCGCGGCGCGCCGCCTACGGCACGTCGCGGTCAACATCCCCGTTCGACGCGTGGTACTCGTTGAACTTCGACACCAACAGCTCGACGCCCTCGTCGACCGAGTCGGTCACCAGCATCAGGTCGATGTCGCCGGGGCTGATCATGCCGTTCGACTCGACCCTGTCGCGCAGCCAGTCCACCAGTCCCGACCAGTACTCGGTGCCGAACAAGACGATCGGAAAGTCGTGGATCTTGCCGGTCTGGACCAGCGTCAGCGTCTCGAAAAGCTCGTCCATCGTGCCGTAGCCGCCGGGGAAGATGACGAAGCCCTCGGTGTACTTGAGGAACATCACCTTGCGGACGAAGAAGTAGCGGAAATCGACCGAGATGCGGACGTACGGGTTGGTGCCCTGCTCGAACGGCAGCTCGATGTTGCAGCCGACCGACGTGCCGCCCGCCTCGACCGCGCCGCGGTTGCCGGCCTCCATGATGCCCGGCCCGCCGCCGGTGATGATCGAGAAGTTGTGCTTGGCGAGCTTGTAGGCCATCTCCCGGGCCGCCTGGTACATCGGGTCCGACTCGGGCGTGCGCGCGCTGCCGAAGATCGTCACGCCCGGTGCGACGTCCTTGAGCGCGTCAAAGCCGGCCACGAACTCGCCCATGATCCGCAGCACCCGCCACGGGTCGCCATTCAAGTGATCGATACGCGGGTCGAGCGGCCCGCGCAGCAGAGCCTCGTCCTCGGTCGGCAGGCCGAGGCGCAGGCGGCGGTTGAGCGCCAGGTTCTCTGGCAACGGTTGTTCTGGTATCCAGGTGGGGTGGCGCCGCTTCAATCGGCGCGTGCGGTCACTCAATCGTTAGCTCCTCTCATAATCATTCATATCCTTAGCTCGTATGTTGCTAGCGGCGCTTCAATAGGTCGCCGCGAGTGATGATGCCCAGTGGGGTTTCGCCGACGCGGCCATTCTCCGTCACCACGGCCGCGCCGCGCCGCTCGTCGGTCAGCGCGCGGGCGACGTCGTCCAGTCCCGAATCGCGCCCAACCGGGGCAACGCTGAGGTGATCGCGCGTGCCGAGCAGGTCGGCGACGGCCGGCTGCTTGTCTGGACCATCGATATCGTGACGCGCCTCTGCCGCCACGATGTCGCGGTAGGTCAGCAAATCGACCAGCTTGCCGGCGCGGTCGACGACCACCAGCTGCGAGTAGCCCTTCATCAGCATCAGGTCGCGCGCCGCGATCGCGGATGAGTCCTCGTCGACCGTCGTGAGCGGCCTGCGAGCCATCTCGATCGCCGTCTGGGCGGCGGAGCGGATGATCTTCTCGATTGACTCGATGATCCGCAGCGCGGCCTCCGGACGCAGCGTGAGGTCGGGATTATGGGCCAGTGCATTGCGCGTTGCCCGGAAGCGCTCCGAGTGTACCGCGATGCTCTGTGCCCTGCCGCCCTGGCGCTCCAAATACTGGATCGAGTCATGCATGCTCGGGCGCTCGTTGTCGTAACCGAGCAGCGTCGC
>DATGQR010000430.1:0-4912 GCA_035304105.1 Thermomicrobiales bacterium
GGTGCGTGCGGCCGTCGTCCCCGACGAACCCGGCCCGGTCCATCGCGAAGACCACCGGCAGGTTCTGAATGCAGACATCGTGGATGATCTGGTCGTAGGCGCGCTGCAGGAAGGTCGAGTAGATCGTCGCGACCGGGCGCAGGCCGCGCGTCGCCAGACCGGCGGCGAAGGTCACCGCGTGCTGCTCGGCGATTCCCACGTCGAAGAAGCGCCCGGGGTGCTCGGCCGCGAAGTCGAGCAGGCCGGTGCCGTCCGGCATCGCGGCCGTGATAGCGACGATGCGCTCGTCCTCGCGCGCCAACTCGGTCAGCGTCGCGCCGAAAACGTCCTGATACTTTGGCGGCGTCGGTCGCGCCGGTCCGTTAGAGATGACCTTGGGGGCGTGGTGCTTGAAGGGGTCGTCCTCGGCCCACTCGAAGCCCTTGCCCTTGACGGTGACGGCGTGGACCATCACCGGGCCATCGAGATCGCGCACCTGCTTGAAAGTCTCGATCAGCTCTTCGAGATCGTGGCCGTCGATCGGACCCAGGTAGGTGAAGCCCAGCTCTTCCCAGATCATCGTGTGGTAGACGAACTCTTTGAAGGCATCCAGCGAGCGCTTGCTCAGCTCCAGCAGCAGGTCGCCCTTCGGCGTGTGCTGCATGAGCCGCTCGAACTGGCGCTTGGCCTTCTCGTAGCGCTCGTCGGTGCGCACGCGCGAGAGGTACTTGGGCAGCGCGCCGACGTTGGGCGCGATGCTCATCTCATTGTCGTTGAGCACCACCAGGAAGGGCAGGTTGTAGCTGCCGGCGTTGTTGAGGGCTTCGAAGGCCATCCCGCCGGTCAGCGCGCCGTCGCCGATCACCGCGACGACCCGGCCCGGCTGGCCGGTCAGGTACTTGCCCATCGCGATCCCGAAGCCGGCCGAGATGCTGGTGCTGGCGTGTCCCGCGCCGAAGGGGTCGTGCTCACTCTCCTCGCGCTGCAGGAACCCCGAGAGGCCGCCCTCCTTGCGAATCGTATCGAAGCGCTCGCGCCGCCCGGTGACCAACTTGTGCGGGTAACCCTGATGCCCCACGTCCCAGATGATCTGGTCAGTCGGCGAGTCATAGACATAATGAAGCGCGAGCGTCAGCTCCACCGATCCCAGGTTCGAGGCGAAATGACCGCCGTTGACGCTGGTGACCCGGTGGATCTCATCCCGAATCTCCGTGGCAAGTTCCTTCAACTCGGGGATGGACAGCCGCTTGAGATCAGCCGGTCCATCGATCCGCTCGAGCAATCCCATGATTCCTCCCCTGGTGTGGGTGTTGTTCGCCCGCGCATCTGGGCCATGCGAGCGTACGAGGAAGAAGGCTGGCGCGCCCCGGCCGGAACGGAGATCCGGTCAGCGAGTCGGAATTCACGCCACATCCGTGCAGCACGGCCCCGACGGGCGGCACGGCGCCGGCCGTCGAGGACTCCCCTTCGCGCAATTTAACCACGTTTGCGCGCTCTGCGTTACTTCGCGGGGCATATTTCCCGCCTGACCGACCGCCAGCGTGACGCTTGGGCGCTCGCACCGTTCCTCTGGTAGAACACCCGGCAGGACATCGTCGCTATGCATTCGAGACTATCAACCGACATGCTGGATACCACGGCGCGGCCGAAGACGCGCCCGCGATCCCGAACCGACACGCTCGCGCATGCTTTCCGCCGCGCAGCGACGCTCAGCATCCCATCGAGCTTGGTCATCGTCGCGCTGGTCTGCACGCTCGTCCTGCGCACTGCCTCGCTGACTCACGTCGTCGACGTGCCGCTGACCGCCCTGGAGCGGCGCGAGGTCGGCAACGCGCACCGCGGGCTGGAGCGCATCGCCGCTGAGAACTTCACCACGCTCGAAGAGCTTGATGCGCTGGCCAACGAGCCGCGCCTGCCGGAAGCGCAGCGCCTGGTCTACCGCTACGCGCCCCTGCTGCTTCAGCCGGACGTCACGACGCCCGCGAACGACGACACGCTGATTGGCGTCTACTATCTGCTCTCGACCACCGAGGGCGAGGACACGTCGGTGACGACGATCCAGTACTTCTTCTTCAGCACCGATGAGAATGGCGGCACGCTGGCCCTCGACCGCCTGGCGCTCTTCGGCCAGCCGATCGACCGCGAGCTGATCTACCGCGTGACGATCATCAACGGCGAGATCGCCAGCGCCTACTATCAGGCGCCCGTCCACCGCCTGGTGCAGATGCACGATTGGGGCCCGGGCCGCCCGATCTTCGAGGTGGCCAGCGCCAACCACAACTTCCGGCCGGTCGGGCCGGTCGAGCTGGAGCAGCGCAGCGGCTTCCAGCTGCTGGTGCCCCTGCCGCGCCACGAGCTCGAGGCCGACCCGGCGCACGACCCCGATTTCGTGGCCCTGGCGGCAAGCGAGGTCGCGGCCCAGTACGGCATCAACCTGAGCCACTACGTCTACGTCGAGTTCCAGAACCCGGTCTACGACGGCGTAGTGACCGTCTCGGTCAAGGTCGCCGGTCGCTGGTACTACCTGCACGACTGGATCGCCGGGCTCACGCGCCCCGGCTACAACAAGCCGGGCATCTACATTGGGTTCGCGCCCGATCCCGAGATGATCGAGGCGATCAGGATAGTCGCCTATTCCCCGCGCGACGTCGAGATCGAGGTGATCTCGGCCTTCATCTACCCGCGCCTTGAGTACCTGGCCTGATTTAGCGGCTCCCGGCGCTCTCGTCCGGCTCGTCCGCCGTGCAACCCGCGCCCTGGCACTGGACCAGCGAGATGATCTCGCCCTCGATCGCGAAGGCGATCACCGTCTCGGGATCGATCACGACGACCGTGGCGTTGCCGCGCCGGTCGATCCAGTTCGGACGGTCGCCGAGCGCGACCTCGATGCGGCTGGCGATCTCGGCGTCGGGGATGACCAGGTAGCGGGTGTTCGGGGGCAGCTCCAGGCGCGTCGCCGCCGTCCGCATGCCGGGGATCGCGTAGTCGCTTTCGCCCTCGTAGGCGGAGAAGAGCGGTCCGAAGTAGCCGTTGTTCAGGTCGCGTCCCAGGCCGTAGACACGGTACTCGGGCAGCAGGTAGGTCAGGTGCCGGAAGCTGCCGCTCACCCGCGGTCCGCCGATGGTCGTCAGCACGACGGTCGCGTCGGCGGGGTAGTTGCGGATCGTCGATTCCAGCCGCTGCCAGTGGCGGTCGTTGTCCGGCAGGTCGAACTGGCGCAGGTCCATGGCCACCGAGTCGTGCAGCGCGTTGTTCGTAATCGCGGGCACCGTCAGGAAGCCGGTGACGTTCACGGCCACGATGATCGCGGTGAGCGCGACCGGCGCGGCCCGCATTGACAGTTGCGGGGCACGCGCGCGCAGGAACTGGGACGCGCGTGCGAGGCCCAGGCCGAACGCCAGGAAGGGGATCGGCAACAGCACCAGGATGTAGCCGATCTGGCCGGTATGGCCCAGCACGTAGACTGCCAGCGCCGGGGCCGCCCAGAGCAGGAAGAACATGCGCGTCTGTCGCGACGACGCCCGCCAGCGCGAGCGCAGCTGCGGCCAGGCGCGGATGATGACCAGCGCGGCCACGTT
The DNA here is from genome assembly GCA_035304105.1 of Thermomicrobiales bacterium. Taxonomy (GTDB): domain Bacteria; phylum Chloroflexota; class Chloroflexia; order Thermomicrobiales; family CFX8; genus JAUIIK01. The sequence continues at coordinate 3,558 of DATGQR010000430.1, forward strand.
GACGCCGAAGAAGAATCCGGCGGACACGAACGCGAGGTTCTGGAGGACACCGAAGGGCTTGAGCGCCAGGATCGAGGTGTGTCCGCCGGTTAGCTCGGCGAGGTCGCGCGAAGCCTGGATGTAGGTCAATGGGCCGCCGGCCAGCCAGAGCAGCGGAACCAGCCAGATCAGCACGCCGGCGGTCAGCACGGCGCCTGCCCGGATGCGGTCGCGCCACCCCACCCGCCAGAGCGCGTAGAGCCACAGCGGCAGCATCAGCGCCAGCGCTGTCTGGCGGATCGAGCCGACCGCGGCCAGCAGCCCGCTGGCGATCAGCAGGTCGGCCGGGGCGCGCTGCATCATCCCGCGGTGCAGGAAGTAGAGCACCGGCACGAGCAGCGCCAGTTCGGCGATGTAGGTCAGCGCCACCTCGCTGTAGTAGGTGATCAGCATCGAGGTGCCGAAGGCGACCGCCGCGCAGAGCGCCGGGATCTGCGGCATGAAGCGCCGCGCGAGCATGTAGAAGCCGGCCGGCACGACCGCCCCACTGACCAGCGAAATGATGATCAGCGCGGCGTGCGGGTCGCCGGTGAAGAAATTGAGCACCTTCGCCAGCCCGATATAGCCGATGTATCCCGGCGGGTGCGGGCGGTGATGCACGATGTCATAGTCCTGGATGCCCAGCACGAACTGCACTGAGTCCCAGTTGACCGGGTACGTGCTGCGGAACGGCAGCCGCAGTAGCAGGAAGGCGACGAACAAGATGGCCATCGTGAGCGCATCGACCCGCCCGAAGGCCCAATCCATGAGGCGCGACCCGCGGCCGCCGGTTGACTCGCGCCAGCCGCCGAACGCGCCCGAAGCGCGAGCGCCCGGCGCGGAAGCGCTGGTCATGACGTGTGGGTTGTGCCAGCGGTTCGCCCGGTTCAAGAAACCTCGAGAATTCGACTGACTATGGCGTGCGCCGTCACGGGCGCGTCCCGAAAAGTCTGGATTCGTCTTCACCACCGCATTCCCCCTTGGCCGGCACTCTTGCGCCGGTCAGCGTCTGCATCAGGCGATTTCCCGCGAATGTGGCCTTCCAGGTCCCGAGCGTGTGCGTCTCAGTTCGCCCCACGAAGCCCGGGAGCACCATCCCTGAACGATATGGGCGCCGCCCGGCGGCCCCATGGATATAGAGCCCGGGACCGGTCACATTTCCGGGCATACACTTACAAGCAGTAAGCCTTCTTCCGGCAACGCTTAACGTAACGCCCTGGCCACCCCGCATACGTTCGCGACCTGCTCTTAAATCTGCCCCCGCCACCTATATGGACATAAAGACGCCACCCAACGGCTATCACCTCATGCGAGGACAAAACCAAACCGCGCCGGGA
>DATGQR010000431.1:0-8617 GCA_035304105.1 Thermomicrobiales bacterium
TGGCGCACTCCTCTCCGGATCGCACAAGTGTACGTGCGCCGGGAAATCAGCACACGCCGCCGCTGCTGGCCCGCGCTATTCGACCGGCCGGCCGGCGTACTCCTCGCGCAGCTCGGGGATGACGTTCAGCGCGATGTGCTCGAAGGCCGCGTTCGGCCCGTCATAGGTCAGATTGAACAGGAACGTCCGCACGCCCACTGCGGCGTAGGCGGCGACGTGCGCCCGGAAGTCGCGCTCGACGTCGGCGATCGGGCGATCCTCCCAGATGACGACCGGCGCGTTGGGGTTGCTGGCCGGGCCGAAGTAGGCCGAGACGGCGCGCCGGATCTCCGCCGGGTCGCGGCCGATCTCCTCACAATGGCGCTTGACCTGCTCGACCAGCCCGGGGATCGCCTCGGGCGAGTTGCCGGAGTCCCAGTAGTCGGCGTAGCGCGCCACGCTCTTGAGCATGCGCTTGCCGCTGGTGCCGATCATCACCGGGATGTGGCCGTTGACGGGTTTCGGCTCGAATGGCGCGTCGACCAGCATGTAGTGGTCGCCGGAGAAGCTGGTGCGCTCCTGGGTCTCGAGCAGCCGGTGAATCTCCATCGCCTCCTCGAACATGCCGACCCGCTGGCCGGGCGGCGGGAACGGGATGCCGTAGGCTTGGTGCTCGCGCTCCTCCCAGGCCGCGCCGACGCCGAGGATCAGGCGCCCGTTCGAGACGTGGTCGACGGTGACGGCCTGCTTGAAGAGCACCGCCGGCAGCCGGTGGGTGATGCCAGTCACCAGCGTGCCGATCTTCACTCGCTCCGTCTGAGCGGCCAGCGCGGCCAGCAGCGTCCAGCCCTCCAGGCACTCGCCGTCGTTGGTCGGGCGCAGCGACCAAAAGTGATCGAAGACCCAGGCGCTGTCCCAGCCGGTCTCCTCGATCCAGCGCCATTGCCGCTGGATCGTCTCCCAGCTCCGCCAGTGCTGGCCGGTCACGATCCCGAAGTCCAGCTGATCGGACGGCGGCATCAACTTCGCGCGATCGACGCTCATGTTGCCCACTTTCCGCGTTCCGCCCCACCCGCATCGGTCCGCGGGGCACCCGCTGCCCCGCCAGGGCGCTGATATAGTAGCGGAGCGGTGCTGCCTGTGCGGGCGGGAAGGGTAGGGCGCGAGGATGGATCAGCGAGCGTTTCTGGAGCACTTCGAGCGCGGCGTCGAGCGCATGCATGCCGGCTTCGCGCGCTGGGAGCCGGTTGAGCCGGACCCCTCCACCCGAGCCGACCCCGACCAGGTCGAGCGCGTCCTCACCGAGCTGACCGAGCGCCTGAAGGTCGACTACCCGTACTTTCACCCGCGCTACGCCGGGCAGATGCTGAAGCCGCCGCATCCGGTCGCGATGCTGGCCTACGCGCTGACAATGTTCGTCAACCCCAACAACCATGCCCTCGACGGCGGCCGCGCGACCTCCGAGATGGAGAAGGAGATCATCCCCCAGCTCGCGGCCATGTTTGGCTACCCGGAGGAGACGCACCTGGGCCACCTGACCGCCAGCGGGACGATCGCCAACCTGGAGGCGCTCTGGATCGCCCGCTGTCTGCATCCAGACAAGGCCATCGCCGTGAGCGACCAGGCGCACTACACCCACGCCCGGGCCGGCGACCTGCTGCGCACCGAGATCAAGACGATCAAGAGCGACGCCGATGGGAAGATCGATCTCGACCACCTGGCGGAGCTGCTCGCCAGCGGCGAGATTGGCACGGTCGTCGCCACGGCAGGAACGACCGGGCTGGGCGCGGTCGACCCGATCCACGAGATTCGCCGGATGACGGCCGAGGCGGGCGTCCGGCTGCACGTCGACGCGGCTTACGGCGGCTTCTTCGCGCTACTGGCTCGCGCCACGAACCCGCCGATCGCACCCGAGCCATGGCTGGCGATCGCCGAGTCCGACAGCGTCGTGGTCGACCCGCACAAGCACGGCCTACAGCCCTACGGCTGTGGCGCGGTGCTTTTCCGCGACGCCGCCGTCGGGCGCTTCTACCAGCACGATTCACCCTACACCTACTTCACCTCGGACGAACTGCACCTGGGCGAGATCAGCCTGGAGTGCTCGCGCGCCGGGGCCGCGGCGGCCGCCTTCTGGGCCACGCTGAAGTGCTTCCCGCTGGAGCCGGAGCGCGGCTTCGGCCAGATCCTCGGCCGCACCCGGCAGGCGGCTCAGAAGTGGGCCGCGCTGCTGAAGTGTCACCCACGCTTCCGCCTGACCGTCGAGCCGGAGCTAGACATCGTCAGCTTCTTCGCGTTGCCTGCCGGGGACAGCGAGCCGGCCGCCAGTGCGATCTCGGCGTTGACCCGGAAGGTCTTCCACGCCGCCGAGCGCGATCCCGAGGAGCCGGTCTACCTGGCCACCCTCAAGGTGGATCGCGAGAAGCTGGAGGGGCGCTACCCGGAGATCCGCTGGGACCAGCCGGTGGTGGAAGTGCTGCGCTCCGTCCTGATGAAGCCCGAGCACGCCGACTGGGTTCCGCGCATCCAGGCAGCGATCGAACGCCAGCTCAACTGAAGCGGGGGTTGTGATGAGCGACTACAGAGAGATTGGCCCGATCATCCGGCTCCAGATCCAGCGCCAGAGCCTGAAGCGCCCGCTCGCGCCGCGCGAAGGCGACGACCGCTCGCCGGAGCAGTACTACGACCCGGCCCCGATCCTGGCCGGTGACAATCTCTGGGTGACGGACTCGGTCGCGGCGGTCGAGCGCGGCGACGAGGTCATCCTGGACGTCCACTGCGCCAGCCACCCCCGCTCGCGCAACCGCGGCAACGGCAACATGCTGTCGATCGGCTTCACCTCGCACTATGAGAAGATGCGCGCCGAGTTCGGCGACCACCTGGTCCACGGTATTGCCGGCGAGAACATCCTGATCGAGACCCGCGAACAGTTCACGGTCGACGACTTCACCGGCGGCCTGCTGATCCGCACCGCAGATGGCTGCGAGCTGCGCTTCGACGAGGTCATCATCGCCGCGCCGTGCGTCGAGTTCAGCCGCTTCTGCCTGGGAGACCGCTACGCGGACCCGCGCACCACCAGCACGGCCCTGCGCTTCCTCGACAAGGGCACCCGCGGCTTCTACGCCTACATCGCCGCCGGCCTCCCGATCACGCTGCGCACCGGCGACCGCCTGTTCGCCAAGCAGCAGTAGCCCCAATGGGCAAGGGACGTTCCCCTCGTAGGGGTTGCAGAAGGATGGCTCGCCCGTTCAACGTACGCAGGGGTGGAGCTTGTCTCCACCCAGTGGCAGGTTCGTAGTCGAAAACGGGTGGAGACAAGCTCCACCCCTACGAGCGAGCATGTCTGGTGGCTCCGTGGGTGATTCGGATCTTCGGGCGATGATCGGTGGTGGCTAGTCCGGCTCGACGCCCAGGGCGGCCATGAAGTTCAGCTTGATCGCGACCGGGTCGTCGCGCTGGGGAGGTAGGGAGGGCGTCGGGGCGATCTTGACCACGATGGCGTGGGGGCCGGGCGCGTCGAGAGCGAAACGGAGCGATTGGGCGAACTCTTCCACATCGCCGGGGGTCGCGGCGCTGGCCAGGCCGCAGCCGCGCGCGACGGCGGCGAGATTGCAGCTGGTGGCCGTCGAGAGCGTCTGGCCGCCGGTGATCTGCCACTGCTCGTTGTCCCAGATAACCAGCGTCAGGTTGGGCGGCGCCTGCATCCCGATCGTCGCCAGGGCGCTCATGTTGAGCAAGACCGAGCCCTCGCCCTCCATCACGACGACCGGCCGCTCCGGCTGGGCCAGCGCCAGCCCCAGGCCAATCGAGATCGCCTGCCCCATGCTGCCGAGCATGTAGAAGTTCAACGGCCGCTCCCCGGCGATGGCGCGCAGGTCGAAGCTGGCGTTGCCAATACCGGAGACCAGGATCGTCTCGTCGTCGACCAGATCGACGATCGCGCGGGTCAGGTCGGCGCGCTCCGGGCGCGCCAGCTGCGGGCTAGCCACCGGTCTTGCCTCCCGAGAGCTGCGTCTCGATCGTCAACAGGGTCGGACGGCGGCTGACGTAGGCGTGGCGCATCGCCTGGGTGGCGATGAAGGGCACGTCTTCGGGGTGGGTCATCGCGAACGCCTGCATGCCAAGCAGCTCGGCGGCGGCCGGCGCGGACTTGCCCCAGGCAACCTGGACGACGTTGTGCTCCAGGAAGCCGCCTCGCGCGCTCATGATGATCGGGAACGGGATCTGGTAAGGGATCGCCAGCGAGCCGAGCGAATTGAGGATGTTGCCGAACCCGGAGGCCTGGAGCATCAGCGCTCCGCGGATGCCGCCCATGTAGGCGCCGGTCAGCAGGCCAACGCCCTCCTCCTCACGGGTAAGCGTGACGACGTGAACGTCGGAATCGGCCTCAAGCACGCGGATGATCGGTGCGAGCACGGTGTCCGCGACGTGACAGACTAGTTTGATGTCGTTCTGCTTGAGTGCCGCGACGATCGCCTCGCGCCAGCCGCCTGATGTCACCGTTTCCCCACCTCTGCGGTTACGATTACATGCGGCGACATCCTAGCACGGGCCGCGCCGCCTCAGGGCGGCGGTCCCTCGCCGCACCGAGTGATCGCCCGGCGCGCGATCGCCGACGGATATGACGGATTGGCGCAATTCAGAGCAATGTCCATCAGTTTCCCGCAGCGCGGTGCGCGGCTTGCCTGGATCCTCGGGCGCGGCAACGTGCAATCGGACCGCGAGAACTTCTTCGTCTGGCAAGAGAAGGTGCTCGACCTCCTGCTGGCCTGGGGGCTCGGCAATGTCCTCGCCGGCAGCGTCCTGGCCGCCCGGGGGTCGAGGCTGAGCCGTGCGATCGGCGTGCAGGCCATCCTCTGGGGCGCGGTCGACACTGCCGTGGCGGCCTACGCCGGCTGCATCGCGCGCCGCCACGCGACCTCGGCGCGCTCGGGAATGTTCGCCGCGCGCCACGTCCAGCAGCGAGCCCGCCGCTTCGAGCGCCTGATGGTCATGCAGGTAGCTGCCGACGTGCTCTACGTCGGGGCCGGGGCCTTCTTCACCGCTCGCTGGCGCTCGCCCTGGCTCAAGGGCACGGCCATCGGCGTCCTGATCCAGGGTAGCGCGCTGCTGCTCTATGACGCCGCGCTGTACATTCGGCTGCTCACCCGCCCGGAGCTACGTGTCAAGGTGGGGCGCGATGACTGACGCGACCGGCAACGCGCGCGAGTGGAACGCGACCGACTACCACCGTCTGGCAAATCCGCACGTCACCTGGGGACGGAAGGTGCTGGCGCGCCTGCCGCTGCGGGGCAACGAGACCGTCCTCGACGCCGGCTGCGGCACCGGGCGGCTGACCGCTGAACTGCTGGAGGCGCTGCCGAACGGCAAGGTCATCGCCGTCGACCTCTCCGCCAACATGCTGGCCGAGGCGCGGCGTCACCTGGAACCGCTGGCCCGAGGCCGCGTGTACTACCTCCAGGCCGACCTCCAGACGCTGACGCTCGCTGAGCCGGTCGACGCGATTTACAGCACGGCGGCGCTCCACTGGGTGCGGGATCACGAGCTGCTCTTTCGCCACCTGTTCGCCTGCCTCAAGCCGGGCGGCTGGCTGGTCGCCCAGTGCGGCGGCGGAGCGAACATCGCCAACGTCCTGGCGCGCGCCGCCGAGCTGATGGCCTCGGACGACTACCGGCCCTACTTCGAGGGCTGGCCTGGTCCCTGGGAGTTTGCGGACGACCGCACGACGGCAGAGCGTCTCGTGGCCGCTGGCTTCGTCGACGTGGAGACCGGGCTCGAGGAAACGCCGGTCGTGCTCGGCGATTATGACGAGTACCGCGACTACCTTGAGACGGTCGTCTTCGGCAGCCACCTCAGCCGCATCCCCGACGCGACCCTGCGACGCGGCTTCGTCGAAAAGCTCGCCGAGCAGGCCGCGCGCGACGACCCACCCTTCCAGCTCGACTACTGGCGGCTCAACCTTCAGGCGCGCCGTCCGGAGGTGTAGGCCGCGCCCCCAGTTCCAGGCACGCAAAGGAGGAGCGCGTGGACGTCGCCGCGATCCGGAGTCAGATCCCGGACGGAATCCGGGCGCAGTTCGGCGAGCCTCGCGGCGTCGAGCACCTGGGCGGGCTGAGCGGCGCGGCGGTCTTGCGCCTCAACTTCGGGACCTGCACGGCGATCCTCAAGCAGGGCGCGCCAGCCGTCGAGTTGCACGTCTACGGCCGGCTAGGCGAGCTCTTCCGAGCGCATCACGTCCACATGCCGCGCCTGCTGGCCTCGGGTGATGCTGGCGGCTCGCCCTGGTTGCTGATCGAGGACGTGCCGGAGCCACTGTCGCCCGAGCGCTGGCTGGCCGACGCGCAGGTCGTCGCCATGTTGCGCCGCCTCCACCGCATCGAGCTTGACCCGGCTCTCATTCCGCCGGATCGGTACCGGCCTCGCTGGGATGACGACATGACGGCTGCCGCCCGCTCGCTCTTCCCCGGCGAGGACGGCGTCAACTTGCGTGCCCACCTTGACCGCCTTCGGGATCGCGCCCAGCCGCTCTTCGAGGGCAAGGCACTGCTCTCCGGCGACCCGAATCCGCGCAACTGGGCAGTCCGCCCAAACGGCGATCCGGTGCTATTTGACTGGGAGCGCCTGACGCTCGGCTCCCCGGCGCTGGACCTCGCGATCACCGTGCCGGGCTTCGGCTCCCGCGCCAATTTCGAGCGGCTAGCCCTGACGTACTGGGGAGCCGCGCCAGCCACGCTCCTCGCAGCGAGAGCCGACGATCTCGTGGCTGCCAAAGCGTGGTCGGTCGTCGAGTTCCTGTCCGGCCTGGTCAGCGAACGGAGCGCCATCCCGGACGAGATGGCCCGCTTGCTCGTGGATTTCCCGGACTGGGTCCGCGGCCTGACGGCATCGATGAGGGAATAGAGACTACGGATCGGGGATCAGAGTCGGTCAAGAGTTCGTAGGGGCTGAGCTTGTCTCCACCCGCGACGATGTCGGCCTCGACGACCAGGGGACGAGATCTAGCCCAGCCACCAGTCTTCGGCGTTGAAGTACATATTGACCGTGCCGGGGAAGACGTTGTGGGCGCGGTCGGTGATGGCGTAGACGGCGCGGGGGAAGTCGAGGATCGCCAGCGGGAGATCGGCCAGCACCAGTTCCTGCATCTCCAGGTAGAGCGCTGCGCGGCGCTCGGGGTCGAACTCGCGGCCGGCGCGCACGAGGAGCCGGTCGACGCTCTGATTGCAGTAGCCGGTCAGATTCGCCGCCGGCCGGCCGGCCGCGCAGGCGAAGAGCGCGGACTGGTCCGGCGCGACATCCCAGGCGTAGCCCAAAAGGAAGGCCTCGAAGTCGCCGCTATCTGTGAGGCGCGCGACGACCTCCTCGAAGGGCTCGACCTGCACCTCGATGCCGACGCCGATCGCCGCCCACTGCTCGGCGATCAGGTCGAGGTAGTCATCGCGCACATCGTTCTCGGCGTTGGTGACAACGGTGAAGCTGAGCCGCCGGCCAGCGCGAGCGCGGATGCCGTCCGCGCCGGTCGTCCAGCCGGCCTCGTCGAGCAGTTGCCGTGCCGCGGCGGGGTCATAGGGGTAGCGCGTCTCGATCTGGTCGTGGCGCGCGGCCCATGAGTTGGGCGGCAGCGTCCCGGGCACGACGTCGCCGTAGCCCGCGCGAACCTCCTGAACCATGCTCTCGCGGTCCAGCGCCATCAGCAGCGCGCGGCGCACCCGCTCGTCCTGGAACAGCGGCGTCTTCTGGGCGTTGAGGTTGAAGCCGAGCAGCGTGGAACCGAGCACCGGCGCATCGACGATCTCGACGGGCAGCCCTTCGAAGGCGGGCACGGCGCCGGGCGAGAGCGCCCCCAAATCGATCTCCCCGGCGCGCAGCAGCGCGATCATCTCGGCCTGGCTGGCCACTGGCCGGGCGATCAGGCGCTCCAGCGCTGGCGCGCCGTCCCAGTAGTCGGGGTTGGCGACAGTGACGATACTGCCATCCGGCTCCACCCCCGCCAGTCGGAAGGGGCCGGTGCCGGCGACCAGGGCTGGGTCGGCGCCGGTTGAGGCGGGGTGCTCCGCCAGATCGGCGATCTCGACGCCGCCCAGCACATGCTCGGGCACGACCGGCAGGCGGCCGAGCACCAGCGGCAGGTCGACGTATGGCTCGCTGGTGGCGACCCGCAGTTCGCCCGGCCCGACGGCCTCGATGCCGGTGACGACGCCGGCCAGCTTCTCGGCGGCCGGGTGGCCCAGTTCAGGGTCGAGATATAGCGAGTAGGAGAACGCGACGTCGGCCGCAGTCAGCGGCGCGCCATCGTGCCAACGCACGCCCTCCCGCAGGCTGAAGACCCAGACCAGGCCGCGCGCGTCGACATGCCAGGACGCCGCTAGCACGCCGACTGGCGCGAGCGTGTCCGGGTGTGGCTCGACTAGCGGCTCGAAGATCGCGTTGAGGATCGAATCGGCCGGGATCTCACTGGCCAGCAGAGGATTGAACGACGCTGGCGCGCCGAGGGTGCCGATCACGAGCGTGCCGCCGGTCGAGCCCGGCTCCTCGGCGGCCTTGCCCATCGTGCGGTCTCCGCCGGCCGAGACATGGATCGGGATGCCGACCGGCTCGATCGTCGCGGCGTCACCCCCAGCCTGGCCGGCCTCAGCCGCAGCCG